>JAYENH010000252.1:0-3834 GCA_034721995.1 Bacteroidota bacterium | reverse complement strand
AGTAACTTGAGCATAAAGAACCTCCTCAACATCTGTTTTATTATGAATGATATAAATTTTTTCCTCATCGGCTTCCACTCGTTTTAATTTCAAAGCCGCACGATATGCAAGATATGCAAGACCAAGCAAAACAAGAAGGACGCCAATTCCCATCAAAAAAAGTTCCATTTTAAATTTCCCTTCAGTCAGAGACATTATTAACATTATAGGACTTATCAAAGCAAATAACACTGCAAAAGTATAGTTTGACAGTCGTTGTGCAGAACCACTAATACGGGTTCTTTTTTCAAAGAAAACTTGTTTTAATTCCATAACTATATGTTTTTCTATAATTAATTAGTGTCAAAGATAAGAAAAATCTTTGCTTATTAACAATATATTGCAGTATTTGTTTGTAACTCTCTGTTTTTAAAAGCTTTTAAGTAACGGAATTTATATGATTACCATTTCGAGCGGTAATAAGCTTTTATTTAGGGATAAGATAATAAAGCAATAGTAAAATAGGAAGGAGAATAATATTTTTTTGATTTTTTGAGGAATTAAAATTGTATTTTTGTTTTTCTATGAAAACTCAAAAACATTATTTTTCCTGCATTAATTGTGGAACTGAATTTCATAATGTCGATTTTATGTATCTCTGTCCGCATTGTGCGAAAGATAATTCTGTAAATATGCCGCCAAAGGGTGTGCTGAAAACCTATTATGATTACGATAAGATAAAAAATCAATATGGTAATAGATTGAAAGATGAAATATCTCCTCTTTTTCTCCCTTTGCTACCTATTGAAAATGCAGATAGTTTTGGCTCTCTCATGCAAGGAGAAACGCCATTGTTGAAAAGTAATCAAGAAAATCAGACTTTTGAACTGTTTTTGAAAGACGATAGTCGCATGCCAACTTTTTCATTTAAAGATAGAGCTTCGTTCTTAGTTTCTGCATGGGCAAAAGAACAAGGCATTGAGACAATCATTACGGCGTCAACCGGAAATGCAGGCTCTTCTTTAGCTGGTATTTGTGCTTCGCAAAAGCAAAAAGCCATTATTTGTGTTCCGCAAAATGCACCTAAAGCTAAAATGACGCAAATATTGATGTATGGTGCTAGAATTATTCCTGTGGCAGGAACTTACGACGATGCCTTTGATCTGAGTGTGGCATTGACCGAAAAATATGGTGTTTTTAATCGAAATACTGCCTATAATCCTTTTACTATTGAGGGAAAAAAGAGCATCGCTTTTGAATTATTTCGCCAGATGAATTTCTATACACCTGATCGTATTTTTGTCTCTTGTGGTGATGGTGTTATTATTTCTGGTGTTTATAAAGGCTTTGAAGATTTGCTTAAAGTCGGACTTATTGATAAAATTCCACATATTGTGGCAGTTCAGGCTGAGGGGAGTAATAATATTGTACGTAATTTACATGCAGATAAACATACTTTTAAAACTTCTAAAACTATAGCTGACTCCATTTCTGTAGATTTACCGAGGAATTTCTATATGTCATTAGATTTTCTGAAAACATATAAAGGACAGGGTGTTGAAGTGAGTGATGATGAAATCCTAAAAGCTTCTAAATCGCTTTCTTCTGAGAATGGCGTTTTTTCTGAACCTGCGGCTGCAGCTGCTTATGCTGGGCTTTTGAAACAAAGTGCTGCTAAAAAAATTGCCGACTCTGAAAAAGTAGTGGTCTTGCTTAGCGGTAGTGGATTAAAAGATATTAATGCAGTGCAGTCTGAAATAAAAATCCCTGAAGCGATAAATTCTACTGAGTTTTTGGAAGATTTTAAATTTTAGAAATTTAGCCAATAAATAATTTGTTTGTATTTAATAACAGTCTATGATTCGTTTTAAACTTAATAATAAGGAAATCAGTTTCGAAGGAAAACTTGATACAAGTTTATTAAATTATTTACGTGATGAACAAGGCATTACTTCTGTGAAAGATGGCTGTAATGCTCAGGCCGCTTGTGGAGCATGTTTGGTAGAAATTGATGGCAAGGCTAAGTTAAGTTGTGTTACGAAAATGAGTACATTAGAAGGTGCTACTATTCTAACTATGGAGGGAATACCTACTAAAGTTCGTGATCTAATTGCTCGTGCTTTTGTTGAAAAAGGTGCAGTGCAATGTGGCTTTTGTACTCCCGGTTTTATTATGCATACAAAAATTTTATTACAGGATAAACCCAATCCAAGCTTAGATGAAGTTCGTAAGGCTTTAAAATGGCATTTGTGCCGTTGTACAGGCTATAAAAAAATTGAAAACGCTATACAATACTCAGCTAAACAAATTTCAGAAGGAAATGAGATAGAAAATGATGCTCATAATAAAGGCGTGGGAGATTTTATGCCTAAGTATGAAGCTTTTGAAACAGCTATTGCTAAACGAAAATTTGTTAATGACATCGTTTTTCCCGATATGCTACATGCAGTACTATATTTTAGTGATCATCCGAGGGCAATTATTCGAAAAATTGATACGACTAAAGCTGAAAAATCTGAAGGAGTGAAACGAGTGTTTACAGCTAATGATATTCCCGGAGATCGAATTATAGGCTTGATATATAAGGATTGGCCAATGATGATAGCTGAAGGAGAATGCACAAATTATGTAGGTGATGTTTTGGCACTTGTAGTGGCTGATACTGTTGAAAATGCTCGCTTGGCAATTGCTGAAATTCAGATTGATTATGATGTGCAAACTCCAATAACAGATGTGTTTGATGCACTTGATGAAAATTCCCCACAAGTACATGATAATCATGATAATTTGCTCGATAATTGCATTTTGAAACAAGGCGATGCCGATAAAGTGATTGCGGAATCAAAGTTTGTTTATGCAAATTCTTTTAATACCCAACGGATTGAACATGCCTTTTTGGAAACAGAAGCGGCAATTGCTTTGCCTGATGCAGATGGTATATTATTATATTCTTCAGGACAAGGTGTATATGAAGATCGTAGGCAAGTGGCTTCTGTGCTTAATCTACCGGAAGAAAAAGTTCGTGTGATTTTGGTTCCCAATGGTGGAGGCTTTGGAGGGAAAGAGGATATGACTGTGCAGGGACATGTTTCTTTGGCTGCATATCATTTGCAAAAAACTGTGAAATTGACTTTGAGTAGAGAAGAAAGTTTGCGCATGCATCCCAAACGTCACCCAGTGTGGATGGATATGACATTGGCTTGTAATAAACAAGGAAAGTTGACGGCAATAAAATTACGAGCACTTGGAGATACTGGAGCTTATGCTTCGGTTGGTACAAAAGTAATGGAGCGTATTGCCGGGCATGCCAGTGCTGGATATTATGTTCCTGTTATAGATTTGGAAGCTAAAACTGTTTATACGAATAATATCCCTTGTGGAGCTATGCGTGGCTTTGGAGCTAATCAGGTTGCTTTTGCAATTGAAGCTTGTGTAGATGAATTATGTAAAATGGGCGACTTTGATCGCTGGCAATTTAGATGGAATAATGCATTAATTGATGGTTTAGCTACTGCAACTGGCGATAAAGTTCGTGGCTCTGGAATTCGGGCTTGTCTTGAAGCTTTAAAACCCCATTATGACAAGGCTAAATATTGTGGTATTGCTACAGCTATTAAAAATAGTGGTATTGGAAACGGGATGGTAGATTTTTCTGATGTGATTATTGAAGTAAAATCTATTGATAAAGTCATTTTACATCATGGCTGGACAGAAATGGGACAGGGTATTCATACCGTTGCTGCACAGATATTATGTGAAGAAACTGACATCGATTCGGCTATTATTGAAGTTATTGTTGATACTGCCTCAGGTATAAAAACAGGAATGACAACCTCGTCTAGAGCAACAGTTTTA
>JAYENH010000251.1:0-3862 GCA_034721995.1 Bacteroidota bacterium | reverse complement strand
AGTAATTGGCGAAACATTTTAAAGCTCCGGTAGGAGCGACATATTGGGCAAAGTCGAATCTTATTGGCAAGAGAACCAGGACTGACATGACCTGCTATTCTTAAATTCACGAATAAAAAGTGTAAACAGAGAAATAAAAAATCCCCATATATTTTATGAAAAAAGTAATCAGCCTTCAAAACCGATAGCTATCGGATAAGATTTTGTCAGTTTAATTTCAAAATGGTAAATAATGACCATTTTTTCTATTTTTGGAAATTCTTCTTAATCAGAAAAAGGAAATTGTAATGGCGAAAAAGAAACAAGAAAAAAAAGCAATCAGAAAAAAAGAAAAAAAAATATCGAAACCGGTAAAGCCGGCAGCACCAAAACAAGGGAAATGGCAAGTGTGGGCAGCTATGGCGGTTATTGCTATTTTGGTTTTTATTGTTTATGCCCCATCGCTGAAAAACCAGTGGACCAACTGGGACGACCCGACTTATGTGCTTGAAAACGAAAAAGTAAAGAATCTCGATTGGGAAACTATTAAGTACTTTTTCGACACCGACAATCCTGTTTCGCTCAACTATCACCCTCTTACCATGATTTCGCTTACCGTGGATTATGCCATTGCCGACTCAAAGGAAAAAAAGACTAAAGGAAACCTGTATCCTGGCTACAATGCAAAAACATATCACTACACCAATCTTATTTTACATTTGCTAAACAGCATTTTGGTTTTTCTTTTTATCTTTTTTCTGAATAAAAAGAAAATCCTGCCCGCCATTATTGTAGCAGTTCTGTTTGGCATACACCCTATGCATGTTGAATCGGTGGCATGGATATCTGAACGCAAAGATGTTTTGTACACTTTCTTTTTTCTTTCCTCACTAATCCTTTATGTAAAATATTTAGATAAATACAAGCTACAATTCATTGTATTCGCTTTTGTTTTGTTTTTATTGTCGCTTTTATCGAAAGGGGTTGCTGTGGTATTGCCAATAGTTTTTATTGCTATTGATTTTTATAAAGGACGAAAATTCGACAAACGTGCCATAATCGAAAAAATTCCATTTCTGGCTTTATCGATTTATTTTGGATTGCTGGCAATGGAAATACAATCGGGGGGCGCAATTGCCAAAGAAGGAGTAATCAGCTATTTCAACAAATTTGTATTTGCCGGCTATGGTTTCATGATGTACATCTACCATTTAATTATTCCACTGAAGTTGGCCACATTTTACCCCTACCCTTTCCTTACCGGTTCTGGTGGCCTGCCTTCTAAATTTTACATTTTGGCAGTAAGTGCATCAATAATAGGTATTGCATCGATTATCAGTTTACGCAAAACAAAACTTGTATTTTTTGGAATGATTTTTTACCTGATAACTGTTGCCCTTGTATTGCAATTTATTACTGTGGGCAGGGCTATAATGGCCGATCGATATACATATATCCCATACATTGGCTTGTTGTTTATCATGGCTTATGGTTTCGATTATTTATGGGAGAACAAAGAGCAAAAACTAAAATGGCTTCGATATCCGGCAGCAATCCTACTTGCCGGGTGGACAATATGGCTTGGATATTTGGGCCATGAGCAAACCAAAGTATGGGAAAACTCAGGTACTCTTTGGACACAAACCATCGACAATTACCCCGCTGCCGATGTGGCATATAAAAACCGGGGGAATTTCTACGGACAAAATGGCCAGCCAGACAAGGCTATGCGCGATTATGATGTACTCGTGGCCAACAACGATGTCGATTCGCAGGTATGGGGGAATATTGGTAATATCCATCGAATGCGCAATAATATCGACAAGGCGCACGAGGCCTACAGTAAACAGATTGAGATGGGCTCCGATCTGTACAAGGGCTACATAAACCGTGGAATTACCTTCAGCATAAAAAAGGATTATCCTTCGGCTTTAGAAGATTTTCAAAAAGCCCTCGAACTTGGCGCACCCCTGCACACTGTAGCTATTAACCGGGCTTATACTTATCTGTATTCAGGTAAATATCAGGAATCGGTTAAGGATTATGATTATCTAATCAAAATTAATCCATTCGAGTCTGCCCTTTTTCAAAACAGGGGGCTTGCAAAATATAATCAGAAACAATACCCCGAAGCAATTGTTGATTTCGAAAGTGCATTAAAACTCACCCAAAACAAAGGCAGCCTTTTGTATAATATTTCGGTTTGCTATTTCCAAATGAAGGACATGGCCAAAGCAAAAGATTACGCACAAAAAGCAGCTGCGGCTGGTTATAGTGTTCCACAGGAATATATGAACGGTTTGCAATAAATTTATCAGGTTTCACTTATCTTTTCTGGTTTAACAGGATAAGGATAGTACCACAATTTTAGTAAATGAAATTTGAATTATATGATAGAAGCAGAAATACTAAACCTCTATATCGACTTTGTAATATTTGTTTTACTTTTTACTTTGTCGAGATATTTTTTTCCAAGGTTTGTTCCAATTGCAATGCGCATTTCGTTTATTTCGGGCATTGAGCTGTCGTTGAAAAACGGGGTTGCCATATAGGTTACGCTAATATTCAATCCTAATGGAATATATTCGATCCTTCCGTTTAATCCAAGCTTGGTTTTCGAGAGATTGTATTTTGAAAAGTCGCTGTTGCCAACTTTTATTTTCTTCTTTTCGCCATCTTCGATATATTTACGCTTGTGCTTTCCGCTAATGTAAAAATCGAGCATTGCCCCTGCCGAAAATTTCATTTTGCCTAAAATTAAATTAAGGTTTACCGGAGTAAATAAACTGCCATATACAATTTTACTTTTTCCATATCCGAAGAATGTATTTTGATAATCGTGGTTTGGATCCGTATCGATAAATATATTTACATTATCCCCGACTTTTTCTAAAACCAGGTTTTCCTCAAAGCGGTATTTTGTAATTGCGATACCCAATCCCATTGTCAGATTAAATTTTTCCCAACCCATTGAAACCATATCGCTTGAATATCTACCTGTAAACATGTCGAGCAGGAAACCCGAACCAAAACCTTTTATTGTTGTTTGAAACATGTCGGCATCATCGCCAACGAAAAAATTATATGCAAGCGAACCCTCAGTCCTATTTGTAGCATCAAAATCAATTTTAAACTGAGCAAAAGAATCAAGGCTGAAAGCTATTTGCAAAAGGCAAATTACTAATACGAGTAATGTTTTTTTCATTGTAAATATTTAAAATTAAGTTAAAAAAAAAGCTGAAAAAATAGAATATGTTGAAAAGGAAATTTTATTCTTCTCAAACTTACTTCTGGTTAAAACCAGAATAAATAACCAAATGATATGGAAAACACCCTGCTTTTAAGTTCGTTGTATCCCTCCGGCTGCAAGCCTGTATCGTTCCAATTGTTAATGTCTCGCAGGCTTATGGTATATCTAAAATCTACCAATAAGTTTCCCGGGCCTGCTTCGTACATAAACCCACCTCCTATTATCAAACCAAAATCGGATTTGTTTGCTTTGTAATCCAGGTCTGCGTAGTCGGCATCGAAATCAATATCGTTGCTTACATCAACAGAGTAGCTTTCACCATTTATTGTAGAATCAATTTTTGTCCTGTATTTTCCTCCGAGCCATTTCCCCCAATAAGGGCCTGCATTCACAAAGCCTTTTACTTCGTCTGGCCCAAATGAGAATTTCAATAGCAGCGGAACTTCAAGATAATTCAATACATATTTTTCGTAACCATCAATGCTAAAATCAACTGTGTCTTTTAGAAAATTTAACCTGTGACCTTTTTTTGAAAATAAAAATTCGGCTTGCAAGGATAAGTTTCGTGTAAATGCAATATTCGATATTGCCCCAACATGGTAACTAAGCAGTTGCCCGTTTTGAATATAATCG
>JAYENH010000250.1:0-3864 GCA_034721995.1 Bacteroidota bacterium | reverse complement strand
GATTTAAGCGAGTGATGCCATAATAAGTTGTATCACCGGGGAATCGAAAAATGCCAACTAATAATATCTTTCCATCGGGCAATACACGAACTGAAGCAGGGCCACCCTCCGAGAAAATATTGTGAAAAGTAGTATCAATTTCACCTGTTTCTATATAGAACCTGCAAAAATCATTAATCGGATAGCCATACCAACTATCAAACCTACCGTAAGCCAGAAACCTGTTTTCATCATATCTAAATACTTCCTCAATATAAGTGTTTGGAGTTTCTTCCGGACTTATTACAACACTTGAATCTAAGTGGCCATCTGGTTTAAGTTTTATTAGCTCATATCTCGTTGGGTCTGAGTACAATCTAATGTCATGTCCTGTTGCAAGCAATGAACCATCGGGGTATAAATATATGTTATAAAAAACAGAGCAGTCGATATCTTCATGGAAATTTAAATCATAATCATACATTAACCAATTTCCGAAAATATCAAATTTATTTGCTACCACCCCCCACCGTGCAAAAATTAAAGTATCGCCTGATACTTCGCAATATGTGGTATAATTTACATAATTACTATAAAGAAATCTATCAAAATCGGGATTTACAGAACCATCAATATTAAAGAAAACTATAGAACTTAGAGATGGGTGTCCGTTACGGCCAAATTGTCCGGCAATAAAAACCCTGCCGTCTTCATGTTCTGCTATCCCGGATACGAGTGGAAACTCAGTTTGGTAAGGATGTAAGAAAATACTGTCAGGACACCAGGTTGTATCGATGGTGTAGGATTGAGAAAAGGCAACAAAAGGGAAAATAATGGTACTTATTATCAGGTATTTTATTTTTTTCATAGCATTTAGTTTTTTTATGTTCTTAAAATAAAACAGTACTCCCTGCATTAAAATACAGGGAGTACTGTTTTATAATTCTATTTCGATATAATCAGTTTACCATTTGTCAATTGTTTTTCGTTTTCAACAATTTCGTATAGGTAAACCCCATTGGTTGTTTTTTGGGTGTCCCAAATCAAATTTCCTTGTTTTAAAGTAATTGCAAATTCTTCGATTACAATACCCATAATATCTGAAATTATTAACCTGGCATCCGATTCGAGCAAAGGAAGTTCCCACTCGAAAATGGCATGGTCTTTTACAGGGTTTGGCGAAACTTTTAGTTTATTGTAATAATCACTTATGAGCTTATAAGGATCCTGAGTGTTTGTACGTGCCGATTTTGGCTGATAGTCGGAGACATATCCATAATATGGCTCGCAGACATCATAAGCAAAGCATAAAATGCTTTTTGCTTTTGCCTTTGCAAATCCGAGGGGCTCGTCGGCAATGGCCTGCAAACTTATCAATTCGAGGCTGTCGAGGTCGTGTATGGTTTTGTTGTAATTGTGCAGCGATAACATGAATTCATAATAATCGACATAGTTGTTATGCCCGATCAATTGGTTGTCGTCTAATTCAAAGTCTATCAATACATCATCTAAAACCATATCTGCCGTATCGAAATAGTTGTTTTCAATATACAAACCGGCAATAGCATAATAATCGCTCAAACTTGCCCTTTCTTCGTGCCACTCCTTAAAATCGGCAAGTGTATATTCATCCTGGAAACGTGCGTTGCGGATCAGTGCGTTTGCGTAAAAGTCACGCTCGGCGCCATAACGGGCAAGGCCGTTTTCCAATATGGTGCGCGAAGTAACAGCATCCCAATTGTCTTGTACCATGTCGACCATATATTGTGGCAGGGGACATGAAATCCCTTCGGCCAGCAGTTCTAAAAACTCATCGCTACGTGTAGCATCGGGGTTGGCAAGGCAAACTTCCAACAACATGGCATCGGGCATCACACACGACAATGCAGCTTCTTCGAGGGCTTCTTGCGACACATAAGGCGACATGGCCATCAGGTCGTTGCGCAGGTCCCATGCCTCCTGTGGCCAGGTACTCTGTATTTGCTGCAATACCAATGGGGTGTTGCCTCCGTCTAATTGCTGGTAATAGCTGTACAATAAATTGTAGTAGGCAGTTTTCGAAACATAATAATTACTTTTGGTTGCGGTTTCAATACCAGGGTCCATCTTGTAATCGTAGCCTTGTGATAAATGAGATTGGCATGAGTTTGAAATATCAGAAAGATAAGGATTAACATAATATGGTGTTGCCTCATAAGGGAAATAGCAGCCGGTACAATTCAGTATGCAAGGGCAATAATAATTAATTACCCTTTCTGACTTATTCCAAATATTACCTTCAGGCGTTCCAATGTTCATGGTAAAACAATTACCTGCCGATATTCCATTGTTGTCCGAATTTCCCTGGAACGCCCTAATGCCTTTGCCAGAGCCAAAATTTAGGTATAATTCTACAGCTATGTCTTTATCACTTAAATCTAAAAACTCATTGCAAAGAATTTGCAAACCACTAAATTCAAGTACCGGGGCCCTGTTCTCATCAAGGGCATTAACTCCATACTCAATGTCGGTAAAATCGTTATTGTAAACTTCGTTATTGTCAGAACCTGACTGCTGAATGATAATACCATAAGTAAAATAGACAGGATTTGGATTATGTGTTAAACTTATGTCATTTTCTTCAATCTGGAAACCTGTACTTTCAATAGTTTTTATTGCAACTGCTTGTTTATCAAGATTTGGGTTGTTTAAAATATCCGTAGCACCAATAACAAAGTCGTTGCGTGTAACAACAGGATAGTTAAGCCCTGTGATGCCAACGCCCACAATATTGTCTAAAAATTCGCAATTGCTTATTTTAACAGCCTTGGAGCCATCAAGTACTTGCACCCCAACATTTAAGTTGGTAAAGGTAGAACTGTGCTTGTATTGGTCGGGACATTCCTGGCCTGGAGTAAGTTGAATATCACAATTGCAATTGACCGTGAAACCTGCATCAGATGTATTAATACCAATGTTGTTTTCTGATTGATAATAAACTACGGATTGCTGGTTGTCGAAACGACATTCCCTAAACGAAATACCATCAACCCCTTCAAGGTATACATGCTCGGTAAAATCGGCAGGTGTAAGGAGGTTCAAACCAAGAAAGTTATCGTCAACTGTAAAATCACAGTTGTTAAAAAACGAAATATTTCTCTTGAGAATGCCACTCGGTAGAGTATTTTGAAATGGTTCAAACTTAATTGCCTGTATGTTGTTTTCGAAATCACAATCATTGGCATAAATAATTCCTCCTACCTCCGACAAAATACCTGTTACGGCATTTTCTATTTTTGAACTATTAATCATATAAACAACAGGCTCCTGCGAACTGTTAATGTCTCCTTGTGGAGAATCGTTTCCTTCTAATACTATTCCACCCCAAAAGTCCTCAGTTTCGCCACAATTGTGCAGCGAGGTAAAAACAGTGTTGTTCAGTTTTAAGTAAGCACCGTTCTCCGACGATGTGCCAGCCTCTAAATACATGTGTATGCCTTCGGGAAAATGAAATATCATATCCTGTATTTCTATGTTTTTGCCCATTGGAATAGTAACATCTGAGGTTAAATACACATGTCCATTATCGCTTTGGAAAGGATTGTTGGTGCAACCGGGCGACCATACTTCTGTTGCATTAAGGTTTAGGGGGAAATCATTAAGAACAAATATCTTGTTGATAGTTGTATAAAAATCTGTAAATTCGAATCCATCTATTTGGTCGGAGAAATCGAAATGTGAATAGGAAGTGGTCGCCGACATTATTGGGTAGGTGCCACTAAGTATTATTGATGTAGAAGTTAAATTATTATTGTTCAACTCATACGTTCCGCTTACGATGCCGGGTGTTTCAGGATTTGTTAAATAAACTAAGTTTCCTACAATATTTGTAGGTTGAACAGCTGG
>JAYENH010000249.1:0-3871 GCA_034721995.1 Bacteroidota bacterium | reverse complement strand
CATATATATTTGCACACCGAAATTTTTGACTTAATAGAAACTAATATATTGATAATTAAACAACTTAAAGATGACTAAAGCGGACATTGTAAATGAGATTTCTATAGATACCGGAATCGAAAAAATTACTGTTTTAAAAACAGTCGAAGCTTTTATGGACTCAGTAAAAGGTTCATTAGTAAAAGGGAAAAATGTGTATTTGAGAGGATTTGGTAGTTTTATTGTAAAGAAAAGGGCCGAAAAAACTGCAAGGAATATCTCTAAAAATACAACGATTATTATTCCTGAACATTTTATTCCTTCTTTTAAACCCGCTAAGACTTTCGTTACTAAAGTTAAGAATAACGTAAGATAGTTTTATTGAATTTAAAAAAGATAAAGATATGCCTAGCGGAAAAAAGAGAAAAAGACATAAGATGGCTACTCATAAGAGGAAGAAACGCCTGAGGAAAAATAGACACAAGAAGAAGAAATAAGGATTGTTAATCGGTCATAAGAGAATAACTTTAAACCTAAAGAGCGTTGCTCTTTAGGTTTATTGTTTTTATTATATACATGATTATCTTCTATGGTTTCATATTGAATATTTCAGTATGAAATTTTATGTGATGAAATTAAAAGTGTGAACAAAGATTTAATAATAGAAGCAACAAGTAAAGAAACAACTATTGCTCTTCTTGATAACAAGCAACTTACAGGGCTTAATAAAGAGAAAAATAATATTCAGTTTGCTGTTGGCGATATTTATATCGCTAAGGTAAAAAAGATAATGTCGGGGCTTAATGCCACTTTTGTAAATGTTGGCTACCAAAAAGATGCCTTCTTACATTATTTCGATTTAGGTCCACAATTCAGTTCCCTGTCAAAATATCTGAATTTAGCATTATCGTCAAAGCAGCAATTACCAGGTTTCTCGAAATTTAATTGCATTCCTGATATCAACAAGAATGGGAAAATGGCCGAAGTTGTTTCGCAGGGACAGGTTATTCTTGTTCAGGTGGCAAAAGAACCTATTTCCTCAAAAGGCCCCAGATTAACTTCCGAGATATCAATTGCCGGACGGAACATGGTTTTAATTCCTTTTTCCGATAAAGTTTCTGTATCGCAAAAAATTTCTTCCGACGAAGAAAGGAAGCGGCTTAGAAAACTAATCCAAAGCATTAAGCCAAATAATTACGGGGTAATCGTTCGTACCGCTGCAAAAGATAAGCGCGTTGCTACTCTGGATAATGAATTGCGTAGCCTTGTGTTTAAATGGGAATCAGCTTTCGATAAGATAAGAGAGCTTACTCCTCCCAGCCTGTTTATTGGCGAGCTTAACCGAACATCGACAATCGTACGTGATTTGTTAAGTGAATCGTTCAATAATATTTTTGTGAACGATCAACGCTTGTTCATGGAGATAAAAGGATATATTGATACTATTGCTCCGGAAAAGCAAAAAATTGTAAAACTTTATAGTGGAAAGACACCTATTTTTGAACAATTTGGTGTTGATATTCAGATAAAAGCATTATTTGGAAAAACAGTAACATTTAAGAGTGGGGCGTATTTAATAATTGAACATACCGAAGCACTTCATGTAATAGATGTAAATAGTGGAAATCGCTCGAAGAAAAATAATGACCAGGAAGCAAATGCGCTTGAAGTAAACCTTGCAGCCGCCGAAGAAATTGCCCGCCAACTTAGTTTGCGCGACATTGGAGGAATCATAGTTGTAGACTTTATTGATATGGTGATTTCGGAAAATAGACAAAAGGTTTACGAAATGATGAAGAGCGAAATGTCGAAAGATAAGACAAAGCACAGCATTCTTCCTCTCAGCAGATTTGGCCTGATGCAAATTACCCGGCAACGTGTGCGCCCGGAAATGTTTATCGACACCGTTGAGAAATGCCCAACTTGTGGTGGCACAGGCGAAATTGCCTCAAGTATTATTATCCTTGATGAAATAAAAAATACATTAAGCTCTATTACCAAACAAAAACCATCGATTAAAAAATTAATTCTAAAAGTACATCCATTTATAGCCAGCCATTTAACAAAAGGTTTTCCATCACAACGCTATATGTGGGGCCGAAAATACAAGTGCCGACTAAAAATAAAATCAATACAGTCGGTTGGTATTTTAGAATATCGCTTTGTCGACAAAAACGATGTGGATATCCTGGTGTAGCCTGCCTGAAATTGGAAACTGGAAATTTGAAATTGGAGATTAACCCGGACTATTGTCAGCAACCGGTAAACAAGTAACCACCTACATCACATCTACATATTAACATATATTAATATGTATTGGGTTTTTGTATGATATATATTTATCTAAATTTGCGGGCTAAATAAAATTCATACAATTACAATTATGAAAAAGACATATTTATCGTTTTTGCTGATATTTTTATTATCAGGAATTTTCTCGACACAGGCACAAATTGAAAAACCTGTTACCTGGAAATTCGAGGTAAAAACAATTTCCGAAACCGAAGCCGAACTTATCTTTCATGCAAAAATAGATGACAAGTGGCATTTGTACAGCCAGTTTACCCCCGAAGGCGGGCCTCTATCCTTATACTTCGAATTCGAGTCTTCCGATAAATATGAACGGATCGACAGTGTAACCGAACCTAAAGCACATGTTGAATATGATGAAATTTTTAAGGTTGATGTTTGGTCGTTTGAAAAGAAAGCCGATTTCAGGCAAAAAATAAAAATTCTTACCAAAGAGGGTTTTACCATAAAAGGTAATGCAGATTATCAGGCTTGCATCGAAGGCAGGTGTATACCCGGTAACAACGATTTCGAATTTGCAATAAATGGAGGAGCTTCGACCGAAACAGGATCGAAAACTAACAAAGAAATTGCACCAGTAAAAATTGGTGCTTTTAATTCAGGCAGCGAAAATATTGATAAAGTTGAAACTGCTGCTTTAGAACAGACTTCAGGCGAAGAGAAGAAAGGGCTTTGGATATTTTTCATTATCTCATTTTTTGCCGGCCTGGCAGCCATACTCACTCCTTGTGTTTTTCCAATGATTCCTATGACAGTTACCTTTTTTATGAAAGATAAGGAACACAAAGGAAAAGGAAGAATGCAAGCAACAGTTTATGGCATTTCAATAATTGCCATTTATACTTTTATCGGTTCTATTTTAGCTGTTGTAGCCGGCCCCGATATCGCAAATTTCCTTAGTACCCACTGGATTCCTAATATTTTATTTTTTCTGATCTTCCTGTTTTTTGCGGCATCTTTTCTGGGCATGTTCGAAATTGTACTTCCCAGCTCTATTGTAAATAAATCGGATGCAAAAGCAGATAAAGGCGGCGTAGTTGGTGCAATATTCATGGCTGTAACCCTTGTGTTGGTTTCATTCTCCTGTACCGGTCCAATTGTAGGGGCAATCCTTGTAGAATCGGCAGGTGGAGAAATACTGAAACCAATTATCGGGATGTTTGGGTTCTCTTTGGCCTTTGCTTTGCCATTTACATTATTTGCTTTTTTCCCTTCCTGGTTAAGCAACTTGCCAAAATCAGGAGGCTGGCTCAATTCCGTAAAAGTAGTTCTTGGGTTTTTGGAACTTGCACTTGGCCTTAAATTTTTAAGTATTGCCGATCAAACTTACCACTGGGGAATTTTAGACCGCGAAATATATCTTGCTTTCTGGATAGTTATATTTGCTTTGATGGGATTCTACCTGCTTGGAAAACTGAAATTTTCGCATGATAGCGACTTACCTCATGTTGGGGTCCCCCGATTGTTAATGGCCATAGTTACTTTTACTTTTGTAATCTATCTAATTCCCGGAATGTGGGGGGCACCATTAAAAGCATTGTCCGGATATTTGCCGCCACAAACCACACAGGATTTCGATATT
>JAYENH010000248.1:0-3873 GCA_034721995.1 Bacteroidota bacterium | reverse complement strand
TTTGAGAATATTAGCACTGGTGTGGGAATCTCAATTGCAATAGGTATTATTGCCGGCTTTATGCCCGCATGGATGGCCTCACGTTTAAATCCAGTTGAGGCTATTCAGACAAATTTGTAATTGGTTCAAGGTACAGGTGTTTTTAAAATTGTAAAATGTGGAGATTTGAATCAATAGAGTTTTTTATAACTATTTCAAAAGCGAGAATAACCCGCCTATTCTGAAGCGATACTGCAAAGGCAGGAGGAAGTATTTGGTATATTACCTGCTTTATAATCTCTGTAAGTAAACGCCAATAATTGTGTTAGTCTCAATTGGTAAGTCAACCAATTACAAAAGTAAACCTCTGGTTTTCAAGTCTCACATGTCTTGTACTAGACGCTTTCTTACCTGCCTGTCGCCTGCTGGCAAATGCAGGGCATACAGGTCAGAGATTTTCGAAAAGCAGGAGTTTTCGAACAAATACTACTTCAATTTTCAGTTTAATGGTTTATCCCATTAAAGCTATATTTAGGTTTAAAAATCGAATCTCCCAATTTTTCGGATTGATCTGAACAGTGTATCCTTAAAAAGAAAAAGAGCTTCAGGAAATCCTAAAGCTCTTTTTTTGTAGTCGGGGTGGCAGGATTCGAACCTGCGACCTCCTGCTCCCAAAGCAGGCGCGCTAACCGGGCTACGCTACACCCCGTTCTTATTTTGCGGGTGCAAAGATAGGTATTGCTTTATTATTTTCAAAACAAAAAAACCGAAATCCTAAATTAAAATTTAATTTCCTCGCAATCACCTAATTATAGGGCATAAAGCTTTCCAACAATTGGGGGTATTATGTTCTCAGAACTCGGGATTTCTAATAAAAATATTGCAAATCTCGAAAATCATTCGCAATAAATGAATCATTAATTGGCAGGATATGTTAATGTGTCGGTAGTAAGCATATTGATCTGGTAGCCTTGCCCTGGCATCATGTTCCCAATGTTATTAACATAATATTGAGGCCAGTAAATACTACCATTGCCACTTTTAACAATTATAATATTTCCAACTATAGGATACAACATAAGGTTGATTGCAGCAGGGGCTTGTCGCAGATAACCTAACATAGACCAAAAAGCGGGAAGAACAATTTCTGTTAATTCAGGAGAAACCGCCAATCCGGTTACTGTTAAAACCTGGGGCGAAAGCATTTTTATTTGATATGCTTTGCCAATTGTAAGATCATTTATCATATTAACATAATATTGAGGCCAGTAAATATTTCCATAGCTATCTTTAACAATTTCAACATGATTCACAATATCTGATAATACATTTGCAATATTAGCATCGATAGGATTGATATAGGTTGAAAAAATACTCCAATACAGGGGTAGTGCGATTTCCTGCATTCCGGTATTATTAGCAGTAATAGCAAGGAGACCGCTCGTGCCATTTGTTACAAACATATCTTCATTAGTAAAAGTGGAATCATAATTAGCCATAGCCGTGTATTCCATACTATTGGAGGCATCCCACATTTTCCATTTAAAAATTTCGCCGGTTTGAAAACCATCGGGATTTGAGCTTAGAAGATCGTCGCCCCAGGCAATTAAGTTAGTGTTATTATTTGTCCACATCGTGTATCCACCACAGGCCAATGTGCCCAACGAATCGTAAAATACGCCAATGTAATCACCAGGTTCAATGTTTAAAGAATCAACAATAATCTGGCTTGCAACTGGCAGCTGTATCAGGTGAGAGCTTACGGTAGTTATACTTATCCATGTGGGCGGATTGTCAATGTATACACATGAGCTGTCGGAAGTGTTGGCCAATGGGTTATAATTTATGGCTAGAGGATCGAGGCATCCATAAACAATAAGTGCCGGATCATCTAATATTTCAAAATTCCCCCACATATTGCAATTCTGCGAATCGGTTACCATAACATAATATGTTCCTGCACCGAGTGTGTTTGATGAAGTATTGGTGTTTCCATTCGACCAGAAATAGCTATAAGGAGGAATACCGCCTGAAACATCAATAATTGCCGAACCGTTTGTCATTCCAATACCTGAGGGTTGAACAGAAACTGTTATTATTAGTTCATTGGATTGCTCGACTATTGCGCTACGTATAATTATGCAATTGTTTGCATCAGTAATAAAAAACTCATACACATCGGCATATAGATCCGAAATTGTATTGGTCGTTTCCCCATTCGACCATAAATAAGAAAACGGAGACACCCCTCCCGAAACACTTAAACTTATTGAACCGTTGTTAAAACCAAAGCAAGTAACATCAGTTATAGTTTTAGAAATAGAAATCGTATCAGGTTCAGTTAGAACAAAATTGTTGGACGACTGACAATTGTTTGCATCGGTAACTACAACTGAATAATTGCCTTCTGTTAATGAATTCAAATAAGAATTGCTTCCTCCTGTATCCCAAATGTAGCTATATGGTGCAACTCCACCATTTGTTTGTAAAACAATTGAGCCATCCGAAGACCCATTACAACTGATATTGTAACCATTGAAATCGGAAATTGTACTATTGGAAAATAATTGTGCCGGTTCTAATATTTCTATTGAAATGGAATCTCCATTAGAAGTGTTGCTTGTGGCAATTAATGAAACAAGGCCGCTTAATCCATCAACAACCCAGTTCCCCATGTCTGTAAACATAAAGCTGTTTGAATAAATTGCCTCTGCTTCAACTACAGTTCCTCCGGTTGCAATAAGCCATGTAAACTCCTCCATGTTCGAAAATCCATTTGTTTGGCCCGTAGTAGTTCCCCATGCCGATAAAACCTCCATATTTCCCTGCCATGTAATATATCCACCACAAGCCGGTGTCCCAAGCGAATCGTAGAAAACACCAACAAAATCGCCAATGTTTATAGGGTATCCATCCACAGTAATGCCTCCTGAGGGGATCATAATAAGATGACTGTTTGCCGTTACTGAATAATTCCAGTTAATAGTTGGTGCTACGGCATTTGGGTCATCTGCAACACATCCGTTTGAATCGACAACAAAAACTGAATATATGCCTATAGATAAATTCGCAAGGTCCTCGGTAGTAGCACCGTTCGACCAGGAAAATTGGTAAGGGCTTGATCCTCCTAAAACAGTCATATCAATAGTTCCATTGTTATAGCCGAAACAACTAATATCGGAACTAATGAAGGAGGAAGTTAGCAAAGGCGGTTGGTTAACATTAATAGTAGTTGAAAAATTTGAATGGCCAATAATCGAAACAGTTAGGTTATAAGATCCGGCAAGCAAATCCCATATCTGAGTGTTGTTTGCCATTAATGTTCCTGGTGACGGGCCGTTTACATTTAAATTGCTAATTATTGTTCCGGGTATAACTGTTAGTATTATTTTTCCGTCAGCAATTCCGTAACAATGTGCATTAATGGACTGGACGCTTGAAACCTGTGCAAGAAGTGGTGTTAGGCAAACTAAAAGAAATACAATTAAATACGCCAAAATAAGAGAAAAGATTTTTTTCATGCCTGCATTACTTAATTAATTTATAAAGATACAGGTTATTATTGAAATAAAAAATAAGTAGAGACAAAGCATCCGCCTTAATTGGATACAGTGTAACGTTTCTACATAGTGCCTGCACGAAAACTCCTGTTTTAAAAATGAACATAACGCAGTTATTGGCGTTTTCTTGCGGAGACTACATATTGGAAAGGACCTCGGAAATCACATCCCAATCCTCATCCTTTCTTTTATATCTTATCGTTTAGTCACATCCATTTTCTTTGCGAACCTCTGCGGTTCTTCGCGTACCTCTGCGTAATAGCTGCGTAATAACCTAAAAAGCTGTTACGCAAAGCAACGCAAAGGTGGCGCAAAGCTTCGCTGAGTTTATTGT
>JAYENH010000247.1:0-3875 GCA_034721995.1 Bacteroidota bacterium | reverse complement strand
AATTCATTCCTTGAATAAAATCACTTATTAAATTGATAGAATAGAGAATGTCAAAAAGATATTTTTTAGCTTGCACGTTCATAAATCAATAATTTTGAGTTTTCTATTTTCTTTTCTAAATAAGGCTTGTTAATTTTTTTATATTACATAGTTCGAATAATTTTTCCAGTTTGTTTTCTATTTCATTCGGAAAGTTCATATTTCAAAAGTATTGATTAATTTTTAATTCCCAATTTCGCCTTTTTACTTTTGCCTTTTGCCTTTAGTCTTTCTCAAATCAGCACCTTTCCGCTCATATCTGCCGGAGTATCTTCACCCATAATTGCCAGGATAGTAGGGGCGACATCGGCAAGTATGCCATGATCAATATTCTTGTAATCATCAGAAACCAAAATACAAGGTACCGGATTTAAGGAATGGGCTGTGTTTGGCGAGCCATCTTCATTAACGGCATAGTCGGCATTTCCATGATCTGCGATTATCAATACATCATAGCCATTTGCACGGGCGGCATCAACAACTTTGCCCACACAATAATCAACTGTTTTTACAGCTTTTTCGATAGCAACATAAATCCCGGTGTGGCCTACCATATCGCCATTTGCGAAATTCAGGCAGATAAAATCCGATTCTTTATTTTTCAATTCTTCAATAATGGCATCCTTCACAAGGTATGCGCTCATTTCGGGCTGCAGGTCGTAAGTTGCAACTTTAGGCGATTGAATTAATATTCGCTTTTCGTTTTCGAATTCCTTTTCTCTTCCTCCTGAAAAGAAAAAAGTAACGTGTGCATATTTTTCGGTTTCGGCAATCCTGATTTGCTTTTTGCCTTTTTTTGCCAGGATTTCGCCCAAAGTATTGTCCAGGTTTTTTTTGTCGTAAACTATTCTGATGCCATCGAAAGAATCGTCGTAACGGGTCATGGTAAGGTAATGCAATGGAATAACGTGCATCCCGTATTCATGAAAATCTTGTTGGGTAAGGGCCATTGTGATTTGTCTTAAACGGTCGGTCCTGAAATTGAAACACAACACTACATCGCCCTCATTAATAGTTCCTACAGGCTTTTCATTATCATCTACCATAACAATTGGCCTGATAAATTCATCGGTTATTTCCTGATTGTAGCTATCCTGTATCGAAGATAAAATGTCGTGGCTGGCTTTACCTTTACCTTTTACCATTAAATCGTAGCCCTCTTTTACCCGCTCCCATCGCTTATCGCGATCCATTGTATAATAGCGACCCACGAGGCTGGCAATTTTTACTTTCGATCCTTCGATATGATTCACCAGGCCGGCAACATAAGCTTTTCCACTTTTGGGATCGGTGTCGCGGCCATCGGTAAGTGCATGAATAAAAACCCTGTCTAAATTATAATCGGCAGTTAAATCACACAACTTATAAAGATGGCTATCCATTGAATGAACACCCCCTTTAGAAACCAGCCCAAGAAAATGAACCGCCTTGTTATTGTTGCGGGCATAAGAAAATGCCTCTTTTAAAACCGGGTTTTCGGCAATGCTGCCATCCGTTACAGCTTTGTTTATCTTTACCAAATCCTGATATATCACCCTGCCTGCGCCAATATTCAAATGTCCTACCTCGGAATTCCCCATTTGTCCATCGGGCAATCCAACATTTTCGCCACTTGTGAGTAGATTACTATTTGGATATTGTTGAGTTAGTTTGTCGATTTCGGGGGTTGGCGTAGAATAGATAACATCGGACTTATCCTTGTTGCCAATTCCCCAGCCATCCAATATCATTAAAAGTACTTTTTTGTTTTCCATGTTATTATTTTAAACGATGACAAAATTATTATTTTTTGAGAGCTTTACCCTCATTAATTAATAAACTTACTTAATTTACTGAATACAAAGTTAATCCGAAAAAGAAAATGTATAATTTTAATTAAATCAAGTAATTCATAATCAAATTTCTCAGAAAATCAATCTATAGATTGATTTAATCTGTGTCAATTTTTTAGTATTGAATTTATTAATCTGTGAATCTGTGGCTTTTTTTTAAATATGATAAAAGCCACAGATTCGCAGATTTGATTGATTAAGTGTATTCCTAAATGGATAAAAGCCAGCATGTAACGAAAGCGTATAGCACAAAATTAATTAAACATGTCGAACACGAATTTGATGATGGACAGTTTTAATCTCTTGATCATGTATTTAAACAATTCAAAAGGTTTATCTCACCCCGATATAAACCCTATAATTTTATATATCGGAATTATGCCCTTTAAAGCTAAAATGCCAGCACCTCAAAACCGATAGTTATCGGATAAGATTTAGCCTAATCAAGGTTCGAATACTTTTCTGCTAAACAATTGTTATCTTTGAAAGTTTGAATATTATTTGCATTTTTATTGTGATGAAAAAAATAAATATAAAACTTTTGGCTTTACTGTTTTTTCTGATTTCAATTTTGTTTGTTACCTGCGAAAACAACTTTGAAAACGTGATAGATGATGACAGGATAATTGGCACCTGGCACCGGAAAAACTATATCGAAAATGGAGTTACTATTGCTGAACAGGATAGTATTGTATATCATTTTATTGATGACGGAAGAATGAAGATACTCTATTTTTCTAACCAATCTGCCTCGCAACCCGACGAAGATTACCAGTTCGATTTTCAGGGAGGGATACTCCGTTATTGGAACAGCAACATAAATGTTAGCGAAGAAAAGCAGGTGTACTTTTATGGGGCGAAAATGAGAATTCAGGTTTACCCAAATTATTTTTACGAACTAACTAAAATTTTCTAAGCGATATGCGATTTGTTATTTCTATAATTGTGTTTTTTATTATTGCGTTTTTGGCTGTTTTATTCCTAAGTGTTGTTTTGCCTTCCGATTATGAAAATACCGAAAGGCAAAGTTTCGCTGTACCTGTTGAGGAAGCCTGGAATTTTATCAGCCGGGTTAAAGGCTACCCCAAATTTCGCGAAGAGTATTATTATGTTCAGGTATTAAGCAAGCGCAAAAACCACGTATATCAATGGCAGGCTTATATGAGCGACGGAAAACTTGCAGTATATCAGATAAACAATTTCATGCCACAAAAACATTTATCTATTGAGTTAATTCGCTGCAATAACAAGATGACAGGAAACTGGGATTTTTATTTTTTTGGCGATACAACAAATTGTACTATAGAGATTACCGAAAATAGCACAATGGACGATCCAATTGAAAAAGTTATCTGGTATCTCACAAACAGAAACAGCAGAATTAATCGGGAATTTGAATTGATAGAGGGGCTGGAAGAATGATTGTTGTTTTTATAGTGGTTTGCTCTGTTGATACAACAAAAAACTACGAAACGAAATTTGTGTGTTTCACGTTTTTCAATTTATTGTTGAATATATGAGCCCACTCCGAAAAGCCTTTTTACCACAGCCTGCCCCGTTTTTTCGGGGAATTATTACTTTTTGGAACAGGCTCATAAAATTTCAAACCCACCGCTGCCACACGATTGTATCCTGTGGCGACTTCCAAACCACAGAATACAATCGTGCGGAAGCATCCCGTGATACTATTTGTCATACGTTTTTCTTTTTCAGCTGCAGCGCGATCCAATAGTTAGGCTAAATCTTATCCGATAGCTATCGTATTTGAGGTGCTGGCAACAAAAAATTTATTGTTTCAGCAAAATGACAATCCTGAAAGGATGATCTGTAAAAGCATAGGGAAACTCTCGCTGGAGAGAGTTACCCTAATCATGAATAATCAAGGTTGAAAATACTATTGCTTCATTCAAGAATTTGCCCTTTCCATTAAACAAACATGTAAAAATAATCAAAACTATTTATTAGCAAAGTAAAAACACGAGATTCCTGCCTCATAATTTGTTT
>JAYENH010000246.1:0-15299 GCA_034721995.1 Bacteroidota bacterium | reverse complement strand
GCACGACTCCGTAGGAGTCAGATATTTATAGAAGTAATTGGCGAAACATTTTAAAGCTCCGGTAGGAGCGACATATTGGACAAAGTCGAATCTTATTGGCAAGAGAACCAGGACTGACATGACCTGCTATTCTTAAATTCACGAATAAAAAGTGTAAACTGAGAAATGAAAAATCCCCCACTTCGCGATATTTTCGATCTGTTTAAATTCAAAATAAGATTTAGCCAATAAGCCAAACAATTATCAATTGTCTGACTTAAATTGTATTTTTGCCGAAATGGGAGACAGGAAAACAGACCATATAAAAATGGCTCTTCATTCGCGGGTTGAGGCAAATGAAATTGATGGGCGGTTTTATTACGAACCTCTTTTATCGGCACATCCTAATGGCAAACCTAAACCTTTTTCTTTCCTTGGCAAAACTGTAAACTATCCATTATGGGTGTCGAGTATTACTGGCGGCACAAATCAGGCAAGGATAATCAATACTAATTTGGCCAGGGTTTGTCGCGAATTTCAATTTGGCATGGGCCTCGGGTCCTGCCGTGTTTTGCTGGATGATAAAAAATATTTGCCCGATTTTCTTATGCGCCCCATAATTGGCAACGACCTGCCTTTTTATGCTAATCTTGGCATTGCTCAAATTGAATCATTAATAGAAAACAACAGCATAAACAAAATTACCGAACTGGTAAAAATGGTAGAAGCCGATGGTTTGATTATCCATGTAAACCCTTTTCAGGAATGGTTTCAGCCCGAAGGCGACAGATTTAAAAAGCCCCCATTGGAAACTATAAAACGGTGTTTAGATATATTTGATTTTCCGATAATTGTGAAAGAAGTAGGACAAGGATTTGGCCCGGCATCAATTATGGAATTACTAAAACTTCCATTGGCAGCAATTGAATTTGGGGCTTTTGGCGGAACAAACTTTGCTAAATTAGAGTTGATGAGAAGCTCCGAATCCCGCAAAGAATTATTAATGCCTTTTACCTATATCGGACATTCAGCCAACGAAATGCTTGATTTTTTAAACCAAGCCATCGAGCAAATAAAAGAACCTGAGTGTAAAAACATTATTATTTCGGGAGGTGTCAAATCATATTTAGATGGCTATTATCTTATAAACAAAACAAAATTGACGGCAGTTTACGGACAGGCATCAGAATTTTTGATACATGCCAAAGGAAATTATGATATACTGCGTAGTTTTGTAAAAAATCAAATTGAGGGATTAGCATTGGCACAAAGCTTTTTACATAAGCGATAAAAGAACGGTAATGGCACAGAAAAAAAATATTTCAGGATTTTCTAAATTGTCGAAAGAAAAGAAAATCGAACTCGTTTGTGCGGTACATGAAGATCCCGAAATATTGATGAAAGAGTTAAAAAGCTATTGGCACAGCAATCTTAAAACCCAAAAATTATTCGACGAATTTAGCGAAAACACAATTTCAAATTTCTATTTGCCTTATGGAGTTGCCCCAAATTTTCTTATCGATGATGAAAAATACATCATACCAATGGTAATTGAGGAAAGTTCGGTTATTGCAGCAGCTTCAAATGCTGCCAAATGGTGGTTGCAAAGAGGAGGCTTTCATACCAAAATTGTATCGACAAAAAAAATAGGGCAGGTTCATTTTATATGGCAGGGAGATGTGAAAAAATTGCAATCGGTTTTTCCAAAACTTAAAGCTAAATTACGTGATGGAACAAAAAGTATTACGACAAATATGGAAAATCGCGGTGGCGGAATACTTAATATTGAATTGGTTGACAAACGCAATAAAATCCCTGATTATTTTCAGATTAAAGCCGAATTTGAAACTGTCGATTCAATGGGAGCCAACTTCATAAATTCTTGCCTTGAAGAATTTGCAATAATTTTAAAAACCTTCTTCTTAGAGGAACACATATTTATAAATGGCGAAAAAGATTGCAAAATAATTATGTCGATCCTGTCGAATTACACGCCAGATTGTGTGGTAAAATCATGGGTTGAATGTGATATCGACGAGCTGAACGATATTGAACCGAACATGGATGCCAATGAGTTTGCGTGGAAATTCGATTGTGCCGTAAAAATTGCACAGGTCGACGAATATCGAGCGACCACACATAATAAAGGGGTTTTTAATGGTATCGATGCAGTGGTTATGGCAACCGGCAACGATTTCCGTGCTGTGGAAGCCTGTGGGCACACTTATGCTTCGCGAAGCGGAAAATATAGTAGCCTGACAGAACTGGAACTGAAAAACGGAAAATTCAAATATACACTTACAGTTCCTATATCGCTGGGAACTGTTGGTGGCCTTACATCTTTGCATCCACTGGCTAAACGCTCGCTCGAAATATTAAATAACCCTACTGCCCACAAATTGATGCGTGTA
This sequence comes from Bacteroidota bacterium, assembly GCA_034721995.1. Taxonomy (GTDB): domain Bacteria; phylum Bacteroidota; class Bacteroidia; order Bacteroidales; family M50B96; genus JAIOYV01. The sequence continues at coordinate 12,909 of JAYENH010000246.1, read as the reverse complement.
GCTGCATCGGTTGGTTTGGCAAATAATTTCGGGGCTTTAAAATCGCTTGTAACCAAAGGAATACAGAAAGGCCACATGAAAATGCACTTAATGAATATACTCAACCAACTCGAAGCATCGGAAAAAGAAAAAAAACAAGCAATCGGATATTTTAAAACCCACAAAGTTAGTTACCGATCAGCACAGGATTTTTTAATGAGAACAAGAATAAATACTGATGCTTATAATGGATAAATGCAAAACAACCAAGGCTCATAATAAAAAGTGATAGAAAACCCCAAATATTATTCTAATGGTAAATTGCTGATTACCGGCGAGTACTTAATATTAAAGGGGGCTTTAGCCCTTGCTATGCCGGTTAAGTATGGGCAATCGCTCAAGTTAATCAATAATAATAGTAAAGGTTTTGTGTGGGAAGCCCAAGTACTTGACAAAAATTGGTTTCATTGTAAATTCGATTTAAGTAACTGGACAATACTTGAGTCGAACAATGAAGAAAAAGCCATTTACCTTCAAAATATCCTAAAGATTGCCGGAAAATTAAATCCTTCGTTCAAAAATAAACTAAGTGCAAAAAAAGCAATCAGTAAAATTAATTTTGATATAAACTGGGGTTTGGGCAGTAGCTCGAGCTTAATCTCAAATATCTCATATTTATCCGAAACAAATCCTTTCCATCTTCATTTTGTACTATCAAATGGTTCGGGTTATGATATTGCATGTGCACGAACGCAATCGCCTATATTGTATAAAATTGATCAGCAAAAACCAATTATTAAAGAAGTAGTTTTCGATCCCGAATATCAATCTCAGCTTAACTTTTTGTACTTGGGCAAGAAACAAGACACAACAAAATCGGTTAACAAATTCCTTCAAAAAGGAAAAGATTATATTGCCGAAAGCCGTTCAATCTCTGAAATCAGCAAAGAGGTTTTATCAGCAAAAAAAATTGAAGATTTTAACTATCTTGTCTGCGAACATAATTTATTACTTTCGTCGGTGCTAAAAACAAAAAATCTTAAAGATGAATATTTTTCGTCGTTTGAAGGCGAAGTAAAACCATTGGGGGCTTGGGGTGGCGATTTTGCATTAATAGCAAGCAGTTGGGACAGGCAGCATATTAAGAAATATTTTCAACAAAAAGGTTTTTCAACTTTAATACCATTCGATGAAATGAAATTAATTGAAAAATAAATGTTATGATAATTTTTACCGATACAAGTTATAATAACCACAATCTGTGTTTTCCTGATTCTCTTCAGGTTTCGGGACATGTTGAATGGCAAAGCCCTGCAAATATTGCATTAATAAAATATTGGGGGAAACACGGAAGGCAATTACCAATGAACCCTTCGTTTAGTTTTAGCCTGAAAAATTCGCTAAGCCAAACCGGCATTGAATATAAATTATCAGAAGATGGCTTTAAATATAAATTCCTTTTTAATGGCAAACGAAAGCCGGCTTTCGAGCCAAAATTAAATTCTTTTTTTGAAAATATTTTGCCTATTTTCCCTTTTCTCAATCAGTTAGAGTTAAAAATAGAAAGTTTAAATACATTTCCTCATTCCTCGGGGCTAGCCTCATCGGCATCGGGGATAAGTGCTTTGGCCCTTTGCCTTTGCTCGATAGAAAAAAAAGAATTTAACAAGCTAAAACATCCCGAAGATTTTTACAGGAAAGCATCTTTTGTTGCCCGGCTGGGTTCGGGAAGTGCAGCACGTTCTGTTTATGGCGGCTTTGTAAATTGGGGAAAAATTGACAGGGAATTAGGCTCGTCCGATTTTTTTGCAAATAAGTACCCCCTTCAGATTGATAATATTTTTAGCGATTTACAGGATACTATTATTTTGATTGGCAGTGGGGAGAAAAAAATTTCCAGTTCAAAGGGGCATGGCTTAATGGAAAATCACGATTATGCCGATGCGCGGTATATTCAGGCAAAAATAAATTACAAAGAAATGGTCAGGGCTTTGAGAACAGGCAATCTGATTAAATTTATTGAGATAGTGGAAAACGAAGCTTTAAGCCTTCATGCTCTGATGATGAGTTCGAGACCGGGCTATTTTCTGATAAAACCGCAGACTTTAGAATTTATTGAGAAGATCAGGATTTTTAGAAAGGAGACAAATATTCCTGTTTGCTTTACCCTCGATGCAGGGCCAAACCTGCATGTTTTATATCCGGCAAAAAACAAAAAGGAAGTTATAATGTTTATTTCTTCGGAATTGTTGGATAAAAACAACGATGTTTCAGCAATTTACGATAAAATTGGTACAGGACCGGAGCAAATAAAAAACAGTAAGCCATAAATGGCAAAAGTAAAAAGGCAATCATGATAAAGAAAAATGATTTATATTATGCAAAAATTCTTCTTTTTGGAGAATATAGTGTGATATATAATTCGAAAGGCTTGAGTGTACCATACAGCCATTTTAAAGGAGAACTTGATTTTATTAACAAAAATAAATATACCAACCTGAACTTTGCAAACGAATCGAACCGGATGTTAGTTGAGTTTTTTGGATACATAAAGGAGCTTCAGGAAAAAGGAATTCTTTTGTGCAATTTTAATATTCTGGATTTTGAAAATGATATTAATAAAGGACTGTTTTTTGAATCATCAATTCCGCAAGGTTTTGGCCTCGGCAGCTCGGGGGCACTTGTGGCCGCACTGTACGATAAATACGTAAACGGAAAAATATCTAATGCACATGGTATTGATAAAAAACAAATTCTACAGTTGAAAGAGATTTTTGCTCAATTGGAATCTTTTTTCCATGGAACAAGTTCGGGCATCGACCCTCTGAACAGCTACCTTAAAATGCCAATGCTGATAAATACAAAATCAGATATCAGAATAGTTGGCCTGCCACGAAGGACGAAATTTGGCGACGGGGCAATTTTTCTGATTAATACAGGAACACCCCGAAAAACTGCTCCACTGGTAAACTTTTTTATTGAGAAAGTGAAAAACGAAATTGCTTTTGCCCGCGAAGTAAAAAACACAATGATACCACTAACCGATAACTGCATCAACTCATTGGTAAATGGCGAGATAGATGACTTTTTTAAAAACCTGAAAGAACTATCGCGATTTCAATTAAAATACATGAAACGAATGATTCCCGAACCTTTTCAGAAATTATGGCATAAGGGAATCGAAACTGCTGATTACTATCTGAAATTATGCGGATCGGGCGGAGGTGGTTTTATTCTTGGTTTCAGTGCCAACTTCGAAAAAACAAGGAAGGAACTCGAAGATTCCGACTTTGAAGTAATTCCTGTTTTTCAAACTTATAAAGACTAAAGAATTGATGATTTAATATTGATGATATTTCTTATTATTTCTCAATCAAATGGCGACAACACCCTCTTTGCTCCATCAGGTATTTAAAAATAAGTGACCGCTGATATTCACTCAGGTAGCGAAAATTTTCGTACTTAATATGTTTGGCTGTCGAATCAATAATGCAGGTACAATAATCATCGGCCTTTTCGAAAACACCATCAATTGGCATCAGACAATCTACTTTTGACCTGGCTTTTTGGGTAGAAGTCCAGGGTGTAACTTTTTCTGAAATAAGATAGCTCAGGTCTTCGTTCCGTTCTTTTTCCGTTCCATCGCGATTGTATAATTTAACATTGGCAAGCTGCCCAACCTGATACATACCATCTTGCTCAATTTCGCCCGTGATATAGTAACTTTTAAATTTACCAACTAAATTCCCCCTACGGTAATTCCCTATACTTTTTGTATTTCCATTTTGATAATAAAATTTCCACTCGCCGGTGTATTTTTCATCAATATAATTTCCTTCTTTGTAAACCTGCCCGTTGGGATAAAACTTAAAGTAGTAATAGTCAATTGGCTTCTCGCCGGTTCCTTTCGTAATATCAAATGTTACTTTTTCCTGTCCATTGTTCCAGGTCTCAACTATAATGCGCTGCCCGTTCGAGGTGAAACAAATTATCAGAATAAGAATTGATATTAAAAGAATTGATAATGATGTTTTTATCTGATGTGTCATGTTGCCTTAATTTTAAAAATATAAATTTATGAGTTTTCAATAATAATAAAATCTTTGTAAAGACGAAAAGCTTGATGAAAAGTAGCCATAATTCAAAAAACATTTATTTCAAAGATGGATTTTTGTACATTTGTAAAAATAATAAACTATGGATAAAATCCCACTCAACTTTAATAAACGTTATTCTTATGCAGACGACTCAAAAGTCAAGGTCAATATTTTTGAAGATATTACGATAAATCTGAATGAAGTTTTTAAAGAGTAATACAAAGTATTGAATTCAAAGTTTGGTTCGGGATTCGAAGATTCCAAAACGTAGAGACAAGGCATTCCTTATCTAAATAAATATTCAACCTGGAACATTATGACAAAACATGCCTTGTTTCTACGATATGCCGTGTCTCAGCAATATGTACTTTTCAAACTACAGTTTAACCAATTAAGCTTTTAAACTCCCTCAACAACCAATTTTTCCTGCCTAATATTAGTTTAACAAGTGATAAAGATCATAAATGATAAAAGACCGAATGTATACTTTCACAGACAAAATTTAAAAGTAAGATATGTACAAAATAAGCAAGCATCCGATTCTTAATATTGAAGAGAAAGAGGAGATTAGGTTTAATTTTAACGGAACAAAAATTAAGGGCGAAAAAGGAAGGACTATTGCTGCTGCCCTACATCAGGCCGGATTTCCGGTACATAGTCATAGCTTGCGAAACAGAAACCGCTCTTTGGAATGTGGTATTGGGAAATGTGGTGCCTGCGAAATGCTGGTTGATGGCCGGATAAAACGAATTTGTATAACTAATTGCGATAACGTTAAGGAGGTAAGTGAAGTACCTAAAGATTATAATCCATCGGTAAGTAATTACATAATTAATGATGGAGTTAAAGTATACAAAACTTCGGTGGCAATTATTGGAGCAGGGCCTGCCGGCCTGGCTTGCCGCGAGGAGTTAAACAAAAACAATATCAAGAATATCGTAATCGATAATAATGCTGAAATTGGTGGGCAGTTTTTAATGCAGACCCATCAGTTTTTCTTTTTCGAGAAAGAACAGAAATTTGGCGGAATGCGTGGCTTCGACATAGCCAAAACCCTTACAGGGGAATCGCACGATGGCATTTTCCTTAACTCTACTGTTTGGGATATTCTTGAAGGGAAACGCCTTGCTGTAAAAAATATCAATACTGATGAAGTATATTATGTAGATGCCGAATATCTTGTTGTTGCAACCGGAGCTGTGCCTTTTATGCCAACTTTTGAAAACGACGATTTGCCCGGCGTTTATACTGCCGCCGTTATTCAGAAAATGATGAATCAGGAGTTTACACTTCTGGGCAAAAACATACTAACTGTTGGTGCAGGAAATATTGGCTATCTTACTTCCTATCAATTAATGCAAGCAGGGGCAAACGTAAAAGCCATAATCGAGGCACTGCCACACGAAGGTGGATTTCCGGTGCAGGCAAACCGTGTACGTCGTTTAGGTATTCCGGTTGTGTTATCGCATATTTTATTAAGGGCAATTCCAAACGAAAACCATACGGGCATTGTCGGAGCTGTGGTTGCCGAAAGCAAGGATTTTCAGCCAGTTCGGGGAACCGAAAAAATTATTGATGGAATTGATGCTATCAATATTTGCACAGGCCTTGTTCCCGATAATCAGCTATTGATAAAAGGAAAAGAAGTTTTTGGCCGCAATGTTTTTGGCGCGGGCGATGCCATTCGCATTGGTGAAGGAACAAGTGCGGTTGTACGGGGCAAACAGGTTGCATTGGAAATTTTAAGTGAAATGGATGCACGATATAATTATAACGATTATTTAAGCACATCGAAAGAATATATCGACTCGCAACAACACCCTCTGCTTGTTCAGAAAAAACCTTTTATTCCCGACGAAAAAAGAATGTACGCAAAGCCTTTTGTAATTATCGATTGTTTGTATGGTTTTGCTTGTAACCCATGTGTGTTTGCCTGTAAACATGGGGCAATTACCAAAACCTCGACAAGCACAATTCCTCAACTTGATTTCGATAAATGTATTGGCTGCATGGATTGTGTGTACCAATGCCCCGGTCTGGCAATTTTTGGATACAACCTTAAAAAAGACTGGTTATTTTTACCTGTCGAATATGAAATAGAGGAAAGATCGGAAGTATTTTTAGTTGATAATAATGGCAATAAAATGGGCAATGGCATTGTCGAAAAAGTGCTACGTAAAGCAAACAAAACCAATATTGCACGCATAAAATCATTAGATGTTAAAGGAAAAAGCCTGATGGAAATACGTGGCTTTATAGTTAAGAAAAACTATCCCGAACTTATAGAATACAAGCCTTCAGAAAAAATGGCAGAAATACCAAAATATATTTGCCATTGCGATGATGTAACTTTAGATGAAGTTGTTGAAGCTATTGGCGATCGCAAATTTATTTCTGTCGATGAGGTAAAGCACACAACCCGCCTCGGCATGGGCGCTTGTCGCGGAAATCGTTGCATAAAGCGGTTGAAGCAGGTAATTGGCACAAGCGGAATTTCTATTGTTGGCGAAGCTACCCCACGCGGGCCATTGTCTAATCAGCTCTCTATGGGCGAAGTATATCCACGCAATGAAAAAGAAATAGTGATTGTCGGTAGTCATCAGAAAAAACCAAATATTATTAAGACAGATTCATTTGTTGCAGGAGGGGGAATTGGAGGCTCGGCATTGTTTCGCTATTTGGCAGAAGAAGGCAAAAAACCAATTTTAATTAATTTTGGCAGAGGTGCATCGTGGCGAAATATTGCAGGTGGAAGACCAAATTTCAGCATACCTGAACTATCTGAAATTGCAGAACAAAACCTTGCAATTTTTAAAAACCTTCAGAAGAAAAAGAATATTGATTTCACGCCTATCGACTATGTAACATTTGCCCACGACGATACAATGTACAAAGCACTCGAAGCATCTATGTCGTGGTCGGATGCAAGGATGATCGAAGCAAAAGACTTCAGCAAATATATATCGCCTTTTTTCAATTCTGATTTGGGGAATAAATATCAATCTGCACTGATAACACATAATTGCTGGCAGGCAACTCCCGGACGGGTTGTCGATTTAATTCGTCAAATTGGTATCGAAAACGGAGGGTCGGTACTCGAAGATTGCAAACTAATTGACCTTAGAAAAGAAGGGGATCTTTATAAAGTACTTGTGCAAACACACGACCAAGAATTTGTCGAATATCATACCGAAATTTTCATTAATGCACTTGGCCCCGAAGGAGATACTTTTGCCCGTAAACTGGGAATCGAAACAGGAATTTATCCGGTAAAACATCAGGCATTTATTACACGCCGTTTGCCTTTCCTCGGAGTAGATAACATTCCATTGCCAATGCTTATCGACCGCCGTAATTACAAAGGGTTTTCAGCAGTTTATGGCCAGCAGTTAGCCGAAACAGGACAAATTATCGGTTGTGCATCGCCGGCCTTAGAAGCAAAAGAAACCGGCAAAAACTTAAAAACAAACTCAAAGGAATTCCTTGAAATTGTTTCAGAAGTTTTTGTGAATTGGTTACCGGAACTTTCGTCGGTAGGTTTTCAGGCAATTTGGTCGGGGTATTATGTCGAACCCAGAATGATTGTCGATCCTGACAATGGATTATTTATCGGTTTGCGTGGGCAGGGTTTTATGTTAGGCCAATACCTTGCAAAATTATATGTCGACAAATTACTTGGAAAAGAAGTTCCAGGCTATTTCGAAAGGCTGACACTAAAAGGAGATGGCTTGTTGGAGAAGGCATTTAAGTAGCCTCTATAAGAAAACTCCAATAACTGCATTATTCGGGATTTGAAATTCAGGCCTTTTCTTTCAAAAACTAAGTGGACGGTAACTCGGCTAAATCTTATCCGATAGCTATCGGATAAGATTTAGCCCTCAAAATAGTTTTTAGCTCCAAAACCCATATTCATGGTTTATATAATTACTATATTTGCTGCAAATTATTGAAACCTTACAGATATGTCGAAAGAAGTAAGTTTAGAAATAGCCGAAAGCCTGGGGATTATCTCAGAAGAATACGATAGGATTAACGAGATACTGGGCAGGAAACCCAATTTTACCGAACTAAGTATTTTTTCGGTTATGTGGTCGGAACATGCGAGTTATAAAAACTCGATAAAGTGGATAAAAACCCTCCCTCGCGAAGGGAAAAGCCTGTTGGCCGAAGCAGGCGAAGAAAATGCCGGACTGGTCGATATCGGCAACGGAATGGCTTGTGCTTTCAAAATCGAATCGCATAACCATCCTTGCGCTGTAGAACCTTACCAGGGAGCAGCAACCGGGGTTGGAGGTATAAACCGCGATATTTTTACTATGGGCGCACGTCCTGTTGCACAATTAAATTCGCTGCGTTTTGGCGACCTAAAAAACCAGCGTACCAAATGGCTGCTCAAAGGGGTGGTAAAGGGCATTGGCGATTATGGCAATTCTTTTGGCGTACCCGTTATTGGCGGCGAAGTTTTTTTCGACGATTCCTACAATAACAACCCACTTGTAAATGCTATGTCGGTGGGCTTGGTAAAGCATGGCAAAGTTATTTCGGCCACATCGGGTGGCATTGGAAACCCTGTATATATTGTAGGTTCCTCTACCGGAAAAGATGGTATCCACGGAGCAACTTTCGCTTCTGCCGATATTACCGAAAACTCGGCCGACGATATCCCCTCCATTCAGGTAGGCGATCCATTTCAGGAAAAATTATTACTTGAAGCCACACTCGAATTAAATAAAACCGATGTGGTAGTGGGCATGCAAGACATGGGTGCAGCAGGTATTATTTGCTCCACTTCCGAAATGTCGGCAAAAGGCAAATGTGGCATGAAGGTAGACTTAGACAAAGTTCCCCTGCGCCAGCAAAACATGGAAGCTTTTGAAATCCTGTTATCCGAATCGCAAGAGCGCATGTTGGTTGTGGTGAAAAAAGGAAAAGAAAAGGTTGTCGAAGATATTTTTGAGAAATGGGACCTGAACTGCGCAATTATTGGTGAAGTTATAAAAGAAGACCGTCTTTTGTTTTATCGGCATAATAGTTTGGTTGCCGATGTGCCTGCCGATGTTTTAGTGCTTGGCGGTGGTGCCCCTGTCTACGATCGCGAATACAAAGAACCGGCATATTTTAAGGAGTATCAGAAATTTAAAATCGAAAACATAAAACAACCCGAAGATTTACGCGAAGTAGCATGGTTTATTTTAAAACAACCCAACATTGCCTCTAAAAAATGGGTTTACGAACAATACGATTCCATGGTAGGCACTGCTAATATGAGCACAAATTTTCCGTCGGATGCCGGAGTTGTTAACCTAAAAGGTACAAACAAAGCCTTGGCCCTTACGGTTGATTGTAATTCGCGCTACGTAAAAGCCGACCCGGAAAAAGGGGCAGCAATTGCAGTTGCCGAAGCCGCAAGAAATATTAGCTGTACCGGCGGAGAACCTACGGCTATTACCAATTGTCTCAATTTCGGGAACCCTTATAACCCCGAAGCTTTTTGGCAATTTGTTGGCACGATAAAGGGAATGGGCAAAGCCTGCCGAAAATTTAATACCCCTGTAACCGGTGGTAATGTAAGTTTCTATAATCAAACTACCATAGATGGAAAAACAGTGCCGGTATTCCCTACCCCCACAATTGGCATGTTGGGCATTATCGAAGATAAAAACCACCAGATGACCATGGCCTTTAAGAACAAGGGCAATATGATTTATCTTATTGGAGAATCGAAAAACGATATTTCTTCTTCCGAATATCTTGTTTCGTGGCATAAAATTAAAGAATCGCCTGCACCCTGGTTCGACATTGATGTGGAGTTTAAATTACATAAGTTAATACGGGGGCTGATCAGAAAAAACATGATTTGTTCGGCCCACGATGTTTCAGAGGGTGGTGTGTTTGTTTCGTTATTGGAATGTTCTGTCCCGCGTGGTTTTGGATTCGATATAACCAGCGATGCCGAAGTGCGCGAAGATGCTTTCCTTTTTGGCGAATCGCAGGGCCGTATTATAGTTTCGGTTACCCAGCACCGCGAAAACGAGTTTATCGACTTTATGATGGAAAATAAATTCCCTTTCTCAACATTGGGTCATGTAACCAAAGGCGAAATGCGTGTCGATGATGTTTCGTATGGCTTTATCGAAGATGCCCGGAAAGAATATGATAATGCAATCGAAAATATTTTGAATGAGTGAGAGTTCCCAGTCGCGGTTCAGAGTTGAGGAAAGTCATTTATAACATGAATGTCGGGATTCAGAATTGAGAAAAGTTGATAATAGCGAACGTATTATGATTTTTATTTCATATTATCTTTTGCCAAAAAATCAAATATTTGAAATGAGACACTATACTTAGGACAGGGAATCCCAAACTCTTCGAATCGATGCCAGACAATATTAATTATTCCGAACAGCTAAAAACCGATCCTTCGAGGGCAAATATCGACTTTGTAAGTTACATAGCCGGAAATGACAAGACTGCTTTTCGGCTTCTTTTTGAATTGATCTACACAGCGCCCCATCCAATAAACCAAAGGGCAGCCGGGGTTATCGAAACCATTTCGAGAACTTGTCCCGAATTAATTTCCCCCTATATCGACAGAATGACAGACACTTTCCGCAATTTCGATGTTGACGGGGTAAAACGTAATTTCTCTAAAATATTTACGCGTACTTCTTTTTCTGATGATCAAAAAGCAAAAATGATAAACCTATGTTTCGATTTAGTTCAGGATAAAAAGGAAAGCATAGCCGTGAGGGTATTTTCGATGCAGGTATTGTATAACATTTCGGTATCGATCCCCGAAATAAAACACGAGCTTGCCATTATTATCGAAAGCGAAATGCAATTAGGGAGCGCAGCCTGGAAATCGCGTGGAACACAACTATTAAAGAAAATTTATTCTGATAAAGGTTAAGGGTTCAAAGGCTGAGCAAAGCGAAGTCCACGAAGGCGAAGCAAAACGGGATTCAAATGTTTAAAGATTTGGATAATCACAGATAAAAATCCGTGCAAATCAGTCAAATCCCCCGAAAACACGGGGCAGGCTGTGTTGTCAGTGTTCTATTAAATTGCCGCAAAAAAAGGTAAAAAAATGCCGGAGTTTTCTTACTGTGCTGAGTAGCCTTGTCTAAATGCTTTTTCGGCAAATAAAAAAAAATGAGCGAATTCAGCAAAAAGAATACACAAAAGCAAGTCCCTCGCCGGGATTTCGTGTTTTCATGGAAGTAATTGAAGAATAGTTTAATCAGTATTTAAAACGTTTGCGATACCCGGTTTAAAAAAGTGAACAGATGCTTTTGCATTTTGTTTATTTTGGATTATCTTGGTTGCCCTAAATTTGATGATTATGAAGAAGATATTTTTACTATTTGTTATTTCGTTTATTGTCTTAGATATTTTTGCCGAGGCAGCTTTTTATCAGAATGTTGGATCAAATCAATACAACAAAATTGTATTTGATTTTGGCAGTGTAAACGAATGGAAACGAGCAGATACTGAAATTGATGGTGTTTCTTATGGATCAAAATATGTAACTGACACATGGAAATTGAAAGGAGCCGAAGGATATGTGTGGAAAAATAATGGAAGTGATATTTCATCCATGACTTTGTATTATAGAGTGTACAAGCAAGGTTCAACTGCACCTTCCTTTTCAACTATCAATATTCCCTGGCATAGTAATGTAGGTGGGGATAATCAACGGTGGGCAAAAGATGATTATGATATAGATTTACTTTCATTAGTAACTTCAGGAGGAACCTGGGTTATGGAATTTTATTATTCTGCAGCAACAAATGGTACTAATTGTTTAAATCCAATTTTTTGGTCTAATAGTGGAAGTAATTATAAACTTACCTTTACATCATATATAATTCAGTCTTCAAGTGCCGGTAATTGGAATACAGGAAGTAATTGGCATGGTTCATCTGTTCCTACATCTTCATATTCTGTAAGAATTAGTAATAATATTGATGTCGATATTGCCGCTGAAACCCATTCGATGCTTATTGGATTTGGCAGCGTGCTTTCAATAGAAGCAGAAAAATCATTAACAGTCAACAATACACTTACCAACAATGCTGGCAATTCCGGCTTAGTTTTAAAATCGGATGCTACAGGCAACGGCTCTCTAATTTTCAGTGGAACCGGCCCGGAAGCCACAATCGAAAGATATATTGAGCTTTATTCAGGTAGCAATAATGGCTGGCACTTAATCTCTTCCTCAATGTCGGGAAATGTTACGGTTGCAGGAACCGGGTTTGTGCCCACCTCTGGAGATGATGACCTTTTCCGTTTCGATGAGGAATTTAACGAGTGGAAAAATTATTTGGTATCCACTTTTGCATTTGCCGAAGGACAAGGGTATCTAATTGCACGAAAAACTACAACTACCGGAAATATCACAGGCACATTGCTGGCAAGCGATAAAACATTTACTAATCTTTCGTTTAGCAGCTCACAAGGTAACGGCTGGCATCTTCTTGGAAATCCGTTCTCATCGGCAATTAAATGGAACTATGGAAATTGGAATCTCAGTAATATCGCAGGCACAGCAAAAGTGTTGAACGCGTCGGGTAATTATGTTGATATGACCGAAGGAATCATACCTTTGACCAACGGATTTTTTGTTCAGGTATCTGACGGCACAAACAGCATCACAATTCCTACAAATGCTCAAATTCACAACACTACAAACAATTACAAAACAGTAACTTCTAATCTTCTTGTGATAAATGTAACCAACGATGCCAATACTTTCTCCGATAAAAATAAAGTTGGTATCAGACAGGATGCAAGTATGGATTACGATTTGGAATTCGATTCGCATAAATTGTTT
>JAYENH010000245.1:0-3886 GCA_034721995.1 Bacteroidota bacterium | reverse complement strand
TGGAAATTGAGCTTTGTGAAAAGCGCATCAGGGAATTTAACCAACAATCCGAAGAAAAGACCCAGGTAATAGCCGATTCAGAAAAGATTTTGGAAGAAAGAAACAACGATTTGACTCACAAAAAAAGTGAACTCGACGAAATTATTGCCGAAACCAGAAAAGAAGAAGATAATCTGGCTGAAAAGTCTGATAACATTCAAACTATTATAGAACCCAGGCTATTAACTGCTTATAAAAGAATTAGGGATAATGCCCGTAATGGACTTGCCATTGTTACTGTTCAGCGCGATGCCTGTGGCGGTTGTTTTAATAAAATTCCACCCCAACGCCAGCTTGATATCCGTTCTCGTAAAAAAATTATTGTGTGCGAATACTGTGGTCGGATTTTAGTCGATAGCGAAATTGCCGGAGTTGAAGAAGAATAGAGACTTTCTATTTTAATCTCAATTCTGTAATTTGTTCCCAGCAAAAAACATATAAATTGATTTATTGAATCCCGCCGCAGCGGGATTCTTTTTTAAAGAATAGTTTTTTCAGCCTTTGCCCTACCAATAAAACCAAGTAGTTGGTTTTTGTTAAATTTGTTGTATCGGATAAAAATAACACAATGGCAGATAAATTTACAATATTACCATTACCTCAATTGTTACAGATCGTTATTGATCAGTATGATAAAACAAAATCTATTTTTGGGATTCCCGAAGAACTATTTTTTATACCCAACAAAAACGATAGTTTTCGCACTTCACGTTTCGGGCAAATGTTAGAAAACCCGGTTGGTGTAGCAGCCGGGCCACATACCCAACTGGCGCAAAATATTGTTGCAGCCTGGTTAACCGGTGCCCGCTTTATTGAATTAAAAACTATACAAACCCTTGACGAACTCGACATTCCAAAACCATGCATCGATATGCAGGATGAGGGCTATAATTGTGAATGGTCGCAGGAACTGAAAATTAAAGAATCTTTCGATCAATATTTGAATGCCTGGATAATAATTCATGTGCTGAAAGATAAATTAAAAATTGGACTTGCGCATGAGCGTGGTTTTATTTTCAATATGAGTGTTGGCTATGATTTGGACGGTATTTTAAAAGATAATGTAAATTGGTTTTTTCAGAAAATGGCAGATGCCTCTTATGAGATAAAATACAAATTGGATGAGATAAAAGTTATTTATCCTGATATTCAGAAATTAAATATTAGCCCAAAAATTTCGAATAATGTTACTTTATCTACGATGCATGGTTGCCCGCCTGATGAAATTGAAAAAATTGGCGAATATCTGATTGGCGAAAAGAAAATACATACAAGCATTAAGTTAAACCCTACATTATTAGGGAAAGATGAATTGATGGAGATAATAAAAGCTTCGGGTTTTGAAACAGAAATTCCTCACATAGCCTTCGAACATGACCTGAAATACGAAGATGCTTTAGGGATTATTAAAAATCTTCAAATCAAAGCAAATAAGAATGATTTGCATTTTGGTTTAAAACTTACTAATACCCTCGAAAGCCTCAATCATAAAGATATATTTTCGAGTCAGCAGGAAATGATCTATATGAGCGGACGGGTTTTGCATCCTGTTTCTATTAAAGTTGCTCAAAAACTTCAGAATGAATTTAAAGGAAAACTCGACATTTCGTTTTCTGGCGGGGCAAATGCTTTTAATGTAGCCGATATAATAAAGTGTGGACTACATCCTGTTACCGTTTGCACCGATCTTTTAAAACCGGGAGGTTATGGCAGGCTAAACCAATATTTCGTTGAATTAAGAAAACAGAAAGTCATAAACCCTGAAGCTGCCTCTTTTAAATATTTAAACAATTACGCTAATAAAGTCATTCAAAATAAGGATTACAAAAAAACAGAAATCCACGATCCGAGCATAAAAACTTCAAGGGCTTTGTGCTTTTTCGATTGCATACATGCACCCTGCGAGGACAGCTGCCCAACAAACCAGGATATTCCCGGCTACATGCACTATACTGCAAAAGGCGATTTCGACAAAGCCGCCGAAATAATTCTCGGGACTAATCCATTTCCGAAAACTACAGGTATGGTTTGCGATCATATTTGCCAAACTAAATGCACACGTATAAATTACGATGGCCCTTTGTTGATAAGGGAAATTAAACGATTTGTTGCCGAGAATTCGTTTTATGGGTCGAAAAAAATATCCTCAGAAAAAAAACAAGCAGGAAAAGTGGCAATAATCGGAGCAGGTCCATCAGGCTTGTCTTGTGCTTACTTTTTGCGGAAAGCGGGTTTTAGGGTTGATGTTTATGAAAGCAAACCAAAGCCGGGAGGAATGGTGTCCGGTGCAATTCCTTCGTTTCGTTTAACTGACGAAGCTTTTACTTTAGATGTGAATTATATTTTAGAGTTGGGAGTTAATATTGAATTTAATCATTTCATTGATAAAAGCAAGTTTCTTAAAATCAGAAGTAAAAGCGATTTTATTTATATCGCTGCCGGAGCTCAAAAATCAAAAGAGCTTTTTATTCAATTTATACCTTCAAAGAATATCCTCGATCCATTGGAATTTTTATTCAATGTGAAAATGGGCTATCCCACAGCAATTGGCAAAAATGTTATTGTAATTGGCGGCGGCAATACAGCTATGGATACTGCACGCACAGCATATAGACTGGTTGGCGAAAATGGGAAAGTACGAATAATTTATCGAAGAACTATTAAGCAAATGCCTGCCGATACAGGAGAAATAAAAGCAGTATTAGACGAGGGAATTGAAATACTTGAGCTTACAGATCCTGTTGAAGCTAAAAGTAAAAAGCATTCTGTTGTTTCAATTTCTTGCCGAAAAATGAAGTTAGGCGAAAAAGATGCAAGTGGACGTGCCAGGCCGATTCCAATAAAAGATTCAGAATTTGAATTAAAGGCAGATACTATAATTCCTGCTATCGGTCAGGATTTGGATATTGATTTTGTAGATGTCGAACAATTAGAAACACAAAATGGCAGCTACGAAACAAAATTGCCAAATGTTTTTATTGGAGGCGATGCCATGCGGGGAGCCTCGACAGCTATAAATGCCATTGGAGATGGGCGAAAAGCTGCTCAGGAAATTATTAATAATGCCCACATCGGTTTCAACACACGCTCTAAATCGAAAAGAGAGGAAAAAAGTTTCAGGCAACATATAATTGACAAGGCAAAGCGAATTGAGCCGCAACAAATAAACGAAACTGAATTAAGCGAAAGGAAGAATTTTAATTTGGTAACTACAACTCTCAGCAAAGAGGAAGCCATTGCCGAAGCCTCGCGCTGCTTGCTTTGCGACGAAGTTTGTAATGTTTGTACAACTGTATGTCCAAATCTTGCACTTATGTCGTACAATTCTAAGCCGGTAAATTATAAGCTTCAGAAATTGATTTCAAAAAACGGGAAATTTGAAATTGAGGAAGACCAAATTTTTAGTGTAAAGCAAAAAATTCAAATCCTGCATTTGGCCGATTGGTGTAACGAATGTGGAAACTGTACTACTTTTTGCCCATCGGCAGGCTCACCATATAAAGACAAGCCTCATTTATTTTTCAGCAAAAAATCGTTCGAAAATGCCGATGATGGTTTTTATTTCGATAAACAAAATAATGAGTTGTCAGGAAAAGAAAAAGGACAGGAATTCAGCCTAATCGAAAAATCAAAAAGTTATATCTATAAAACAAAGCTAATTGAAATCAATATCAACAAAAATGACTTTAGGATAATTGATTTTCAGACAAGAATAGAAAATAATACTGATATTTACATGCGAAAAGCTGCCGAGATGAGTGTGGTATTGCAGGGAGTTGTTGAGTTTTCACAATGATTGTATAAATTTGGTGCTGTTTATCAGTAATTTTAATGGAATAAATAATAG
>JAYENH010000244.1:0-3887 GCA_034721995.1 Bacteroidota bacterium | reverse complement strand
CATATTTAAGCCGGTTTGCCAAAAAACTTATTTCTCCGGCTCCTTCGCGAAAATCATCAGAAATGCTAACCGGAATAGTTCCTAAGGCGGGAATGCCACCAAAAATTAGTTGCGCCGACAATTCTCGTACAGGATCAGCATCATCGTAAGAAATAATTATTGCGTCGGCCTGAATTGAATCATGCCAAAGCCCCAGAGAATATGGATTTGCAAACAAATCAAGAATTACTGTTTTTTCTTCCGAAAGTTTCCTGACATAATGAATTGTTTCTTTTGCAATTCCAAAATATCTCGAAGGGTATTGGCTCGTTTCGTCCACTCCAACAATAATTAGGTTGTAATCATCAAGTTTTTCCCTGATTAAATTGAATTCGTATTCAGAAAAAATATTATTGAGATGAAAATTTGTTACCGATGTATATTTCGATAAATATTCCTGAAAAACAGAAACCCCCTGGTTCCCAATAACAATTGAGGCAATTTTCAGTGTGTCGAGTCTTTGCAGAGGGATAAGTCCCTTTTTGTTTCTGATAAGGCTGAGCGATGACTCAATAAGTTTTCGGTTTAGTATTTCATACTTTATTTGATTCAAATCATCGACGAGGTGTTCTATTTCGATCGCTTCGTATTTGTTAAGTCCTGCCCAATGTTTTGCCAACAATATTTTACGACATTTAGTGTCAATATC
This sequence comes from Bacteroidota bacterium, assembly GCA_034721995.1. Lineage (GTDB taxonomy): Bacteria > Bacteroidota > Bacteroidia > Bacteroidales > M50B96 > JAIOYV01. The sequence goes on along the minus strand of JAYENH010000244.1, from coordinate 3,199 downwards.
AGCTTGATCAAGAATCCCTTTTTTTATGGCTTTTTTAATTGCTTTTACAGTTGACGGAATATCCTCGGGCATTAACAAAATGTCGTTACCTGCCAACAAAGCCTGTACTTCAATATCGCCGGGTTTTGAATCTTCGGCCTGTGCACCTTCCATATTCAGGGCATCGGTAATAATAAGGCCTTCGAATTTCATCTGATCTATCAATACTTCTCGTATTAGTTTTTCTGATAAAGAGGCGGGTACTGTTCCCGACGAATCGAAAGCTGTTACTGCTAAATGTGCAGTCATGATTCCGGCAAGCCCTTTTCTGATTAAATAGCGGAACGGGAATAATTCTGTTTTGTAAAGCTCCTCGCTACTTTGGTCTAATTGAGGAAGCTCTTTGTGCGAATCGGTATTTGTGTTGCCATGTCCGGGAAAGTGCTTGCCAAATGCAATAATATGCTTATCCTGTAAGCCACTCATGTAGGCATAAGCTTTTTGGCTTACATTTATTTTGTTTTCGCCAAACGAGCGGTAGTTTATTACAGGATTGGCAGGGTTGTTATTTACATCGGCCACAGGCGAAAAACTCATGTTAATGCCCAGCCTGTGAAGGTTTTCGGCAATGGCTTTTCCCATTTCGTAAATCAATTGGTTGTTTTGGATTGCCCCAAGCATCATCTGGTAAGGGTAGGAGGGAACACTATCTAAACGCATGCTAAGGCCCCATTCGCAATCTTGGGAAATAAACAGCGGAACTTTCGCCTTTTGCTGAAACAGGTTGGTAAGCAAAGCCTGACGTACCGGGCCTCCCTGAAAGAAAATCAATCCGCCAATGTGGTATTTCCTGATGTATTTTTCGATTTCCCTGGCATGTTTGCTGTCCCTGTTCGAATAAGCAGCAGCCATAATCAATTGTCCGATTTTTTCTTCATCCGACATATTGGTCATTATGTTATTGGCCCATTCTATAGGCGATTTCAGAAAAGCAGGTTTTATTTGTTTATGCAGAAAAGATGATGGACCATCTACAATAGAAAAGCTTCCGAAAAAAACAATAGCAATAATTATGGTGAATATCCTTAATAATGATCTCATGCTAAATTTTGACTTCAATTTTGATAAAGAACAAAAGTAGATAATTGATTGGTTTGGGCAATGCCGATTTACAAAATGTGAAATTATTTCGATTTTCTTATATTACCAATATACAAATTTACTATATTTGTACTTTGTCAAAGTAAGAATATGAGAAAAGTAAACATCGAAGAAGTTGTAATAGATCAAAAAGAATTGCTGGATAACAAAGACTTAGGATTGTCGAGATTGGTTAATAAAAACAAACTGCTATCTACAAAACAAATCGTTGTAATTAGTGGTATCAGACGTAGTGGGAAATCCACGCTTTTTTATCAGATCATGAAACATTTTCAGAAATTCTACTATCTGAATTTTGATGATGAACGACTGATTAATTTTGAAGTTGCCGATTTCCAGGAACTTATGATTATCTATAAAAAGCAGTATCCATCCAATATTGTTTTTTTTGATGAAATCCAGAACGTTGAAGGATGGGAAAGATTTGTTAGGAGGATTTTTGACGAAGGATATAAAATTTTCATAACAGGAAGTAATGCAAAATTGCTTAGTTCCGAATTGGCTACCCATCTTACCGGCCGGTACATAAAAATAGAACTTTTCCCGTTTTCTTTAAACGAATTGTTAAGTTTTTACAAGATCGATAAAAATAAGCTTACTACAAACATAAAAGTTGAAATACTAAAACTCTTCGACCTTTACATGGAGAATGGCGGTTTTCCTGAATTTCACAAGTATCAAGATACTGAATTTTTAACACGGGTTTACGAAGATATTATTTATAAAGATTTGATAGTTCGTTACAAGATAAAGAATGTAAACACAATTAAAAACCTATCGCAATATTTGTTTACCAATTTGTCGAAAGGATTGAGCTATAGTTCGCTAAAAAATATCTTAAACATAAAAAGCACCAATACGGTGAGCAACTATGTTTCGTTTTTACAGGAAAGCTATCTTGTATTTGAGCTGTTTAAATTCAATTTTTCATTGAAAAAGCAATACACCTCTAATAAAAAATTTTATGTAATAGACACAGGCATAAGGAACCTGATTGCTTTCAAATTTAGCGATGACTTGGGAAAATTGTTGGAAAACATTGTTTTTATTGAATTGAAAAGACGACAAAAGGATGTGTTTTTTTATAAAACGAGAAACAACAAAGAGGTTGATTTTATATATCGGGAAACTGACTTTTACCATTTGTTTCAGGTTTCGTATTCGCTCGATGGAAATAATACCAGGAACAGGGAGGTTAAATCTTTGATAGAGGCTGATGCCGAAATTCCTAATTGCAAGCATAGCATCCTCACATATAACGACGAAGAAACAATTGTGTTGGATGACATTAGGATTCAGGTTGTGCCTATTTGGAAATGGTTATTGGCGGAATAATTATATTATGATAGTGGCCGAAAACCTTGTTCCTGACATTTTCTTATCAATCATTCAAAAAAATGGAGTTTTCGTGTAAGCAATCAGAATTAATTTAAAAGCCCGTTTTTTTACTACTTTCGCATCGACATATTTACAGATGTACATATTTAATAAAACACATAAAATTAATTAATAATGGCGTTTGATTTAGAAATGATCAAGGGGGCTTACTCCCGGATTTCGGAAAGGGTTGACAGTGCCCGAAAAACAACTGGAAGAGCTTTAACTTTGGCAGAAAAAATATTATACTCCCATCTATCAGAAGGAAAAGCAACACAAGCTTATGCGCGTGGGGAATCGTATGTCGATTTTAATCCCGACCGTGTAGCCATGCAGGATGCCACCGCACAAATGGCACTTCTTCAGTTTATGCAGGCAGGCAAAGATAAAGTTGCTGTGCCTTCAACTGTTCATTGCGACCATCTTATTCAGGCTAAAGTTAGTGCAGATAAAGATCTTAAAGAAGCCTCGGTTACAAATAAGGAAGTGTACGATTTTCTTGGTTCGGTATCGAATAAATACGGAATAGGATTTTGGAAACCGGGGGCAGGTATTATCCATCAGGTTGTTTTAGAAAATTACGCATTCCCAGGTGGGATGATGATAGGGACAGACTCGCATACCCCAAATGCAGGCGGTTTAGGAATGGTAGCAATTGGTGTTGGAGGTGCCGATGCAGTGG
>JAYENH010000243.1:0-15321 GCA_034721995.1 Bacteroidota bacterium | reverse complement strand
ATTTAAGTCGAAAGCAGGCATCCGGTTATCATTATAAACCCCTTTCACCTTAGCTGTAAAGGACATTTCGCCAATGGTCTTTAATTCCTGAAAATCGTTCATGTACAAAGCTGGCACTAAAGAAAGCAAATGCTTGAATTCGGTTTTTGGCGATAAAATTTGAATATCGAGATCGTAGTCGTCGCCGGGCATGCCAAACATACCGGAAAACTCAAGCGGAAATTGATTTATCAACAATTCGTTTTCGAGAAAGTTAAATACGAAATTTTCGAGGTCGGCATCGATAAATCCTCTAAACTCGACAGTAGCAGAATTCAAATATCGTATTCCTTCGTAATCGAAATCGAGGCCGGCAATTTGTGTTTTTATATCAAGTTTTGTTGATGCCTCCGTCAGGTCGCCCGAGAATTGTAAATCCAAACCCTGAACCACCGCCAGCATATCATAGTCCATATCGTCGTAAACAATAATGCCCCTGTTTATCCTGAAATCTTTTAATTTAATAACGAAATCTCCAGGGGCTTCCGTTTCCTCAACCACTTCTTCTTCATCCGAAACCGGAACAATATCGTAATTTGCTTTTCCTCCTTTAAGAATTTTTACAAAAACAATGGGATCGTCAATTATTATGCGTTTAATGGCAATCTCGTTTCCGCTAAAAACCGAAAATAAATCTAATATCAGTTGCATTTTATTGATCGAGGCAAGGGTATCGTTTTCAAAATCGCCAATACCAACCACCGACAAATCATTTATCTCGAACTTGAAATCAGGGAAGCTGGAAATTAACGACAGCTTAACATCTTTAAAATCTACCTTTGCTAAAAGGCTATTATTCAATTCGGTTTTTGCTGTTTCCTCAATATTAGACTGGAAAACCATTGGCAGAAAAATCAGCAAAGCCAACATTATTACAGCAACAACAAAAAGGATTTTTACGAATTTTTTCATCGATCTCAATTTTTATGGTTTGGTTTCAAAAGTATAAAAATTTGTGCATCTTTTATATTTCAGTTTACACAAATTCTATTTCAGAACTCCTGATCTATCGTAAACAATATTATAGCATAAACCGAAGGTATAGAATTCAGATTATTAGAATTCTTATCCACGCAGAATGAAAATTTAAAAGCAGTTTAATAAGAAATCAGAAAAATATAAATTACACTAAACTGTTTGAATACAATGAATTTAACCATATAAGGATTATAAGAACATATAAGAAAAACTGTGTTTTTCCTTATATTATCTTATATGTCTTATATGGAATAGTTTACGGTTTTTTGTCATGTTTACGAATTGACATAAAAAAATGCGATAATCTCAGTTTACGGACAAAAAGGGATAATTGGTTGACAATATGATGAAGCATAAGGTGTTCTGGTATTTGGTTTTTATGCAATTTCACGAATTATTCCTTTTAGGGGCAGACTTGACTTTGAACCGGGAACCAGGAATCTACTCCCCGATAATCTTAACCAAAACACGTTTGCGGCGTTTGCCGTCGAACTCGCCATAAAAAATTTGCTCCCAGGGTCCAAAATCGAGCTGACCATTTGTAATAGCACAAACAACTTCGCGGCCCATTACAGTACGCTTCAAATGTGCATCGGCATTGTCTTCGAAACCATTATGATGATACTGTGAATGAGGTTTTTCAGGAGCAAGCTTTTCCAACCAATCTTCGTAATCCTGGTGGAGGCCCGATTCATCATCATTAATAAAAACGCTGGCGGTAATGTGCATGGCATTTACCAATACCATGCCTTCGCGCGTGCCACTTTCTACAATGCAAGCCTGAACCTCGGGAGTAATATTTAATAACTCCCTGCGCTTACTTGTTTCAAACCAAAGTTCTTTTCTGTATGATTTCATTTTTTTCTGGATATTAGAAATTATTCAATCGTAAATCGTAAATCATAAATCGTAAATCATAAATCGTAAATCATAAATCCCACAGTCCTGCGGGACAATGGGATTTGGGACTGTTTGCTTTTGCAGGGATGTAACAGCCGCATAGATCGCAATGAAGATATATGCTTTTGCTGGCATGTTTACAAGTTGCGCAAATTTTCATTCTCTCTTTTGCAAGCTTTTTTGTTTCGGGATTGCCAAAAATATAATTTCGCCAGCCAATTAGTATTTCTGTAAAACGTCCCATGTTTTAATATTCATTCAATGGTTCTTCTTCCTAAACTCACCTACAAAAGTCTTAGAGATTTTTGTAATTTACCTTTCTTTTGCCAACCACCGGCTGTCGTGTAAACTTTAAAAGTTATTTCGCAATTTTCCGGCACTTTTATAAACTTTTGAAGTTGTCATTAGATGATAAACTTTAAACCCTAAACCCCCGAACTTGCTATAGCCCAAGTTCTTTTACAATCTTGTCTATTTTTACGTTAAGTTGTGCATCAACTTTATAAAAGTCTTCTTTCGAGGCCAGGTTTTCTTTTACGCTAAAATAGAACTTGATTTTTGGCTCGGTGCCCGATGGTCTGATCGAAACTTTTGTTCCGTCGTGTGTTATGTATTGCAATACATTCGATTTTGGCAGGTCGATATCGTAGCGCAAGTGGCTGAGTTGGTCGAACGATTTTTGTTGTAGATAATCATGTACCAAAACAACATCGGAGCCAACCAAGGATTCGGGTGGTTTCATGCGGAAATCGTCCATCATTTTCTGGATTTCTTCGGCACCCGATTTTCCTTTCTTTACAATAGGGATCATTTTTTCTTTATAATACCCAAATTCAATATAAATATCGACTAGCAAATCGAACATCGTTTTGCCCTGTTCTTTTGCCCAGGCAGCAGTTTCGGCAATCAATGCGCACGACATAACCGCATCTTTATCGCGAACAAATTCGCCGGCGAGGTATCCGTAGCTTTCTTCGCCACCCCCAATAAAGAGTTTTTTGCCTTCGTTTTTTTTCATAACATCGGCAATAAATTTAAAGCCGGTGAGCACATCGAAATACTCAACCTTATATTTATTGGCTATTTCGACCAAAATATCCGAAGTAACAATAGTTTTAATAATGTATTCTTTGCCTTCGAGTTTGCCCTTTTCGTGCCATTGCGAAACTAAATAATACACCAGTATTGCCGCAGTTTGGTTTCCGTTTACAAGTATAAATTCCCCTTTGTCGTTTTTAATTGCAATTCCAACCCTGTCGGCATCGGGGTCTGTGGCAAGTATTAGGTCGGCATCCACTTCACGGGCTTTTTCGAGGGCCATGTTCAGGGCTGCTGGTTCTTCGGGGTTTGGTGAAATTACCGTAGGGAAATTGCCCGAAACAACATCCTGCTCTGGAATATTAAAAACATTTGTAAAACCATATTTCTCTAAAATTGCCGGAACCAACTCTACGCCTGTTCCATGAATTGGTGTGTACACAATTTTCAGGTCTTTGTGTTTGCCGATTATTTCGGGGTTTAGCGAAAGTTCTTTGATTTTGTCGAGGTATATTTCATCGAAATCCTTTCCGATAACTTCAATTAAATCATCATTGCCTTTAAATTTTATTTCATCGACGGCAATTTTGGCAGCTTCTTCAACCACATTTTTGTCGTGCGGGCTAATCAACTGGCCGCCATCGTCCCAATAAGCCTTAAAACCATTGTACTCTTTTGGGTTGTGCGATGCCGTAACCACTACACCACTCTTGCAACCGAAATGCCTAATGGCAAAGGATAGCTCAGGAGTTGGTCGCAACGACTCAAAAAGATATGCTTTGATGTTGTTGGCCGAAAATATGTTAGCAACGGTTTTGGCAAACAAGGGGCTGTTGTTGCGGCAATCGTAAGCGACGGCAGCTTTTATTTCGGTGTTCTCGCCAAAACTTTTTCTGAGGTAATTGCATAAACCTTGCGTTGCCATACCAACTGTATAAATATTCATTCGGTTGGTGCCGGCACCCATTATGCCCCGCAATCCACCAGTACCAAATTCAAGGTCCCTGTAAAACGATTCGATGAGAAGGGTCTCATCTTTTTCGAGCATATTTTTTACTTCTTCTTTGGTTTCATTATCGAAATTTCCTTCAAGCCATTTTTGAGCTTTCAGTTTTACTGTGCTTAATAAATCTTCGTTTTTCATATCTATTATATATTTAGTATGTTCAATATCAACAAGCTCCTAAATCACTTAGGCAGACAAACAGGCTGTCTCTCCAATAAGGGATTTCAATCGAAAAGGTTTCTTTGATAAGTGCTTTGTTCATGACGCTATAAAATGGCCGGTTGGCAGGGAGCGGATAATCCTTTGTTTCGATTGGTAGTATTTTGCATGATAGTTTCGCCAGATCGACAATTGCCCTTGTAAAATCGTACCATGAGGCAACACCTTCGTTTGAGTAATGATAAATGGCCGGCTTCAATTTCGTTGCATCTTTATTGGCAACAATAAGAATATCCAATATTGCTTTTGCTAAATCGGCAGCAAAGGTGGGTGTTCCAATCTGATCGAAAATAACACGCAATTCATCACGCTCCTTTCCTAAACGCAGCATGGTTTTTACAAAATTGTTTCCAAAACCCGAATACAACCACGAAGTACGGATAATAATACCATCAACTCCTGAAGATAAAAACTCTTTCTCTCCCTCTTCTTTTGTTTGTCCATAAGCGGAATCAGGGCATGTCGGGTCGCTTTCGTTGTATGGTGTGTGTTTGCTTCCATCAAATACATAATCAGTAGAGACATGTACCATTGCCACATTATGTTTTTTTGCAGCCTTTGCCAGAAACCCCACAGCACTTTTATTCAGTAAAGAAGCAAAACCGGTATCTTCTTCGGCTTTATCTACAGCCGTATAGGCAGCACAATTTATTAGATAATCAAAGTTTTTATTTTCAATAAAATCTTCAATCTCCTCAGGTTTTGTAATATCTAATTCTTCAACATCGGTGAACTCAAAATCGAAATCGAGATAAGATTTTGTGATTCGATTAATCTCGCTACCCAATTGTCCTTTTGCCCCTGTAATTAATATTTTTTTCATTTTTATTTTGATTATTATTGAATCAACTAAATCCAGTCCTCAGTCTCCAGTCCTCAATTTCAAGTCTTCGGTCTGCCGACTATGTACTGCCAACTACTGATTGAATATAAAGTTTTTTTCGGCATCGCCGAACGAGGGCAATATTTTATCTTTGGGCGAGACAAGTGCTTTGCCAGTATCTATGCCCCAGTCGATATTTAATGATTTATCGGCAAAATTAATACCTCTGTCAGCCTCAGGAAAATATAGGTTATCGCACTTATAAATAAATACTACCTTTTTGCTAAGTACCGAAAAGCCATGGGCAAAACCACGAGGTATCAATAATTGTTTTTTGTTCTCGCCCGAAATCTCGAAGCCTTGCCACTGCCCGAATGTAGGAGAGTTTTCGCGAATATCTACGGCCACATCCAGAATTGCCCCTTCGAGTACGCGGATTAATTTTGCCTGCGAATATGGGGCTAACTGATAATGCAAACCTCGGATTACGCCATACGACGACATCGATTCGTTATCCTGTACAAATGAATAATCCAAGCCATTTTCTTTAAAAAGAGATTCATTGTAGCTTTCGAAAAAATAGCCTCTGTCGTCGGCAAAAACTTTTGGCTCAATAAGAAATAAGCCCGGTAATTTTGTTTCAATAATATTCATATTGATATTTTATCAGTTTAATAATTCTCAAAAATAAACAATGTGCCCGAATAATTACTTTCCAGACACATTATTTTTTAATCTACAGTCTACGAACTTCTGTCTTCCAACTTCTGTCTTCCAACTTATTCAATATTAATTGGCTTAATCTTTCCATCTGCAAGATTTATCAGATATTCTCCATATTGGTTTTTTCGTAAAGGCACTGCTAATTCCCGTAACTCTTCTGTCGAAATATATCCATAGCTAAAAGCAATTTCTTCAAGACAGGCTACCTTTAATCCCTGTCGGTGTTCGATGGTTGCAACATAATTCGATGCTTCGAGAAGGCTTTCGTGTGTTCCTGTATCTAACCATGCCATACCACGTCCGAGTAGTTTTACTTTTAAGCGGTTTTCATCAAGGAATAACCTGTTTAAATCTGTAATTTCCAATTCGCCACGTGCCGATGGTTTCAGGTTTTTTGCTTTTTCAACTACATCGTTACTATAAAAGTACAGGCCGGTAACCGCATAATTCGATTTTGGCTTTTCGGGCTTTTCTTCTAAACTAAGTACTTTTCCCTGATTGTCGAATTCGGCAACACCATATCTTTCGGGGTCGTTTACATAATACCCGAATACTTCGGCACCATCAGTTAAAACTGCCGATTCCCTTAGCATTTTGGTAAGGCCATAACCATAAAAAATATTATCTCCCAAAACCAGACAGACAGAGTCGTTGCCAATAAATTTTTCACCAATAATAAAAGCCTGGGCTAAACCGTCGGGTGATGGCTGAATAGCATATTCGATTGAAATGCCAAGCTGTTTTCCATCGCCCAAAAGATTTTCATATAATGAAATATCATGTGGAGTAGAAATAATCAGTATCTCATTGATACCGGCCAACATGAGAACCGACATTGGGTAATAAATCATCGGTTTGTCATAAATCGGGATAATCTGTTTCGATATACTTTTTGTAATCGGATACAAGCGGGTTCCCGCTCCACCTGCCAAAATAATTCCTTTCATATTTTCGTTAATTATTTGATTATTATCAAGTATTCAGTCTTCGATCCACAGTCCACAGTCCACAGTCTTCAGCTTTCAGTCCGCAAAATTAGAAAAATAGTGCATAGGATAATATAGAACCTCGAACTCAGAACCTAAATTTTGTCGATCATTCCTTTTTTCATCAGGCTGTCAAAATATTCGATTGTATATTTCAGGCCTTCATCTAATGATATTTTAGGCGACCAATTGTCAAGTTCTTTTTTAGCAAGTTCAATATTTGGTTTCCTTTGGGTTGGGTCGTCTTCTGGTAATGCCTGGTGTACAATTTTCGATTTTGCTCCTGTAAGCTTAATAACTTTCTCGGCAAGTTCGAGCATCGTAAATTCACCCGGATTACCAATATTAACTGGTCCCAGAAAATCCTCACGCGATGCCATCATCCTTATCATTCCTTCAATCAGGTCATCGACATACTGGAAACTGCGTGTTTGTTTTCCATCGCCATAAATAGTTATGTCCTGTCCCCGCAAAGCCTGTACAATGAAATTCGATACAACCCTGCCATCGTTTGGGTGCATACGCGGACCATAAGTATTAAATATCCTGATGATATTAATCCTTACATTATTTTGTTGATGATAATTGACAAAAAGAGTTTCGGCACAGCGTTTTCCTTCGTCGTAACACGAGCGTATTCCAATTGGGTTTACGTTGCCCCAGTAACTCTCTTCCTGTGGATGGACAATCGGGTCGCCATACACTTCACTTGTCGAGGCCTGAAGGATTTTTGCATTTATCCGTTTTGCCAGGCCTAACATATTAACAGCTCCCATTACCGATGTTTTAACCGTTTTTATTGGATTATACTGATAATGGATCGGCGATGCAGGGCAAGCCAGATTATATATCTCGTCGACTTCGATAAAAAATGGCATGGTTACATCGTGCCTTATCAGTTCAAAATATGGATTGTCTAATAGATGGACAACATTTAGTTTGTTTCCTGTAAAGAAATTGTCGAGGCAGATAACCTCGTTTCCTTCATTTAAAAGACGTTCGCAAAGATGAGAACCAAGAAATCCGGCTCCACCTGTAACAAGAATTTTTTTCATGCTATATTATTTTTGTGAGAAAATAAAAAAGTTTCCAGTCTCCAGTTTCCAGTCAGCAAACGGCAGTCTCCAGTCAACAGTTTAGAATCAATTAGTTTATTCCTGATTTATTAACTTATCAGAAATATAGTTTTATGATGTCAATAATGATCCATTATTTTTTTTACTGCCGACTGCTGACTGAGAACTGCCTACTGTTGACTGCCTACTATATATTATTTGTTATGAGATAAACGTCCTACCCCAAAATAAGTATATCCAAAGTCGGCCATCTCATGAGGGTCGAAAATGTTACGGCCATCAAAAATCACCTTCGAGGCCATAAGTTTTTCAACAATAGTAAATTTCGGGACCCTGAATTCTGTCCATTCAGTCATTACTATCAAAGCATCTGCATCGATAAGGGCTTCGTACTGGTCTTCAACAAAAGTTACTTTGTCTTCGCCAAGCCTGCGAATTGCTTCTTCGATAGCAATAGGATCGTGAGCTTTTATTATTGCCCCGGCAGCCAAAAGTTTTTCAATCATAACCAATGCCGGCGCTTCACGCATATCGTCGGTGTTTGGTTTAAATGAAAGCCCCCACATGGCAAACTTTTTTCCTTTAAGATCGCCATTATAAAATGAGAGTATTTTACTGAACATAAATGATTTTTGTCGCTCGTTGACAGCTTCGACAGCTTTTAAAATTTCCAGCGAATGTCCATTCTCATCAGCAGTCCTGATAAGTGCTTGTACATCTTTTGGGAAACAAGATCCACCGTATCCAACTCCCGGATAGAGGAATTTGGTTCCAATACGGCTGTCGCTCCCAATACCAATTCGTACATTATTAATATCGGCACCAACTTTTTCGCAGAGGTTTGCAATATCGTTCATATAGCTGATTTTTGTTGCCAACATCGAATTTGCGGCATATTTTGTTAGTTCAGCCGATGGAACATCCATAAATATAATAGGATGGTTATTTAAGGTAAAAGGTTTATAAAGCCTGCGCATGGTTTTTTCGGCTCTTTCAGTTTCAACGCCAACAACAATCCTGTCGGGTTTTAAGAAATCGTCGATAGCATCGCCTTCTTTTAGGAACTCGGGGTTCGAGGCAACATCAAATTCAAAATCAACACCCCTTTTATCCAACTCGGCTTGTAATGTGGCCTTAACCTTTTTTGCTGTTCCAATTGGGACTGTACTCTTTGTTACAACTACCATGTAATGATTAAGATTACGTCCTACTTCGGCAGCAACAGCTAATACATACTTCAAATCGGCACTGCCATCTTCATCTGGTGGTGTACCAACTGCAATAAAAACCGCATCGCTTTTTTCAAGCGAATCTTTCAAATTAGTTGTAAAAAACAGTCTTCCTTTTTCTACATTTCTTTCGATCATTGTTTCGAGGCCAGGCTCATAAATTGGAATAATTCCTTTGTTTAAATTGTTGATTTTGTTTTCGTCAACATCAACGCAGGTAACAGTTATACCAGTTTGTGCAAAGCAAGTACCGGATACCAATCCTACATAGCCCGAACCGACTATTGATATTCTCATAATTTAAAATTTTTAGATTTATAATGATTATTTGAAATTAAAAAAAACATAATTTTTTCAAAGATAGAATATTTCATATTTTTGTTTCAACATTTTTTCTCTTTGTTATGATAATTTTTTTATACTTACATTTTAATAATATGTTTCAAAAATCGACTATAAATCAATATTTAGCGTATGAAAAAAAATCTTTTAGTAATCGATGATGAAGTTCAAATAAGAACTTTGTTGGTAACTTTCTTGAAAAAGAAATACAATGTAGAAGCAAAGAATGATGGACAGGAAGCATTGACATGGCTGCAGGACGGGAATATGCCCGACCTGATTGTTTGTGATGCCGAAATGCCAAACATGAATGGTTACGACTTTGTACAAAATGTACGTACAAGCGGTTTTTTTAAGGATATTCCTATTTTAATGCTTTCGGGTTTAGACACCAGCGCAGAACGTGTCAAATATTTAAAAGCAGGGGCTAATGATTTCATAGTAAAGCCATTTAACCCCGAAGAACTTGATGTGAAAATTGAAATTGGATTAGTCCGAACTTTTTAATTTTATTCTCGTTAAAGTGAAGCAAAAACTTGTTTCATGAGCAATAAAAAAGAAGTACCAAATCAGACAAAGGAGAAAGAAACTTTTTCTATTCTCTATGTTGGCGATGATCAGGAATTTGTTGAATCAATAAATTCTAATGGATTGTTTAATGTTATAAATAAGTCCAATGGCTATCTTGCTGTTAACCACCTTGAGAAAAATGATTTGCCAGATGCAATAGTTTCAGAAATTGTTGTACAAGGATTGAATGGATTCGACCTCCATAAGGAAATATACGATAATATTGATTGGCAGACTATTCCTTATATTATTGTTGACAATGCCTATAGTCCCGAAGAGAAGAAACGTGCTTTCCATGAACAAATTGATGACATATATCAAAAACCTATAAAACCTGCAAGACTTCATAAAAGGATCAAGTTTCTGAAGGATTACAAACTACGGAGAAATATTGCCTCCTATCTCGAAGGTGTAAAATATGAAGTTAAAACTCCAATTTGGAAAAGAAGCTTCGATATTATTTTTGCAAGTTTAATTTTGCTGGCCATTCTTCCTATACTATTGATTATCGTTTTGATAATGCAAATAGAAGATAGAGGCCCCATATTTTACTCAGGGAAAAGAGTAGGAAAAGGATATTTAATATTTCCTTTTCATAAATTCAGATCAATGTACGTTGGTGCCGACGAAAGGTTGAAAGAACTTGCAGAAACAATGAATCAATATAATGAAGATAAAGAAACTGTAAGTGAGAAACCCATCTATGATTGTCCCAAGTGTAAAGAATATCCAGATGGAAAATGCTCTGCAATACTTAAAGATGCCAAAGGTCAAGATATATGTGAATATCAATTCAATATATGGAAGAAGAAAAAAGCAATGAAATTCATTAAACTAAAAAACGATCCACGAATTACAAAAATTGGTCGATTTTTAAGGAAAACAAGTATTGATGAATTACCTCAATTATTTAATGTGCTTAAAGGTGAAATGTCAATAATAGGAAATAGACCTTTGCCTTTATATGAAGCTGAATTATTAACCCAGGATAAGTATGGCGAACGATTTAATGTACCCGCAGGGATTACGGGTTGGTGGCAGGTTCAAAAACGAGGTGGAAGTGAAATGACAGAAGAAGAACGATTAGGACTTGATGTGGAATATGCCAATAAAATGACTTTCAGGTTTGATATGAAAATACTTTTCAAGACACCATTTGTATTACTCTCACACGAAGAAGTTTAGTTTTAAGCAAGTTACATAATAGCCTCTCAGTCATCCAACATAATATCTGCACAAGAATTGTTAATAACTCTGATAATAACTTACCCCTTAATGATTAGGCAATTTCAGAAAGCATAATTAGTTTTACAGGTTAAAATTTGCCTAAAATGAAAGCGCATAAGACATTGAAACATACTAGCATATTTTTCTTTACAATTTGGCTTGTATCATGCGTTTCAATTCAGTTATTTGCTCAGGACAAAGAGATGGATAAACTTAAAGCCTCTGACTTTGATCCTTTAAAAATAGGGCAGGAGTCAATTTTTGATGATGAGAGCTTTTATCTCCCACCAGTTGCAGCACTCATTGATTCGGCAATGGTGAATTCGCCACTTTTACGACAATATGATGCAGGGCTTGAAATTTCGATATTAGGATTAGAAAGTACAAAAAAAGACTGGACCGATTATTTATTTACTACCTCGGAAGTAAAATACGGATCGACTGATAATGTTGTTTTTAGTAAAGACGATACGGAATATTCTAACGCAATAAATGCAATAGTTACAACACGCTACAATGTTGGTGTCGGCCTGCGAATGAGTTTGTTCGACATAGTTGACAGGAAGCGTCGTATTGCTATAGCTGATCAGGAAATGAAACTGTCGCAGGCAAAACGCGAGGAAATGATAAGACAAATAAGACAGGAAGTAACCTTATTATACAATGCCGTTGTATTAAGTCAGAGGATTTTAACTATAAAGAGCGAAACTCAGCAAGCCAAAATCCTTCATTTTAATTTAGCCGAAAAACAGTTTCTCGCAGGAGAAATAGGAGTTTCGGAGTATGCTACTATAATTGAAATGATTGCAAAATCGTCGGCTGAGTATGAAAAATCAAAAATGGATTTCACCAATACTTATTTCCTTTTGGAAGAAGCAGTTGGAATTAATTTACAGGAAATAAAGAAAATTACTGAATGAACCTGATTCTTTTATTTCGAATTTTACTTGAAAACCGCTATTTGCTCGTAGTTGGTGGTGTGTTTATGGCCACAGTTATATTTTTTGGAACAAGGTACGAAGAAAAGATTTATTCAACCTCATCGGTGGTTTACACAGGTATAGCAACAGGCTTTAATATCGAATCGGGATCCAATCAACGTTTCGACCTGTTTGGAACAAATGCCAAATTCGATAACCTTATCAATATAATAAAAAGCCGCGAAACACAAGAAGAAACAGGCATACAATTACTTGCAACACATTTAATAGCAGACAAGACAAATCAGCAAAGCTTTACGCACCTTCAACGTATTATCCCTGATAGTGTAAGAAGCCAGCTTGTAGATGTTACCTCGGTTGAAAATACTGTCAGGAATTTAAAAAACCTGAAAATTCAAAGCGATTCAAATATTATTTATCGATTGTTATATTCCGGCGATAAGTTTTACAGTATTAAACAAATCTCGAAAGTCTCAGTTAGAAGAATACAAAGCAGTGATCTAATCCAATTAGATTACTCATGTAGTAACCCGGATATTACCCAGCAGACACTTCAAAAACTCATTGAGGTGTTTATGAAAAAATACACATCTTTAAAATCGGGACAGACACATACTGTTGTTGGATATTTCGAAGACAGGGTAAGAGAATCGTTGGATAGACTGGCAAAAGCTGAAAAAGACATGCTTGAGTTTAAAGAGCGTAACCGGATAATTAACTACTACGAGCAAACAAAATTTATTGCAGAGCAAAAAGAAGATCTTGATAAAGAATATCAGGATGAGGTAATGGCATTAGCATCGGCCAGGGCTGCTTTGGCCGAGCTGGAAAGCAGGGTTTCGGTAAAAACCAGCATATCATTGCAGAGCGATAAAATACTTGAAAAAAGGGCAAAATTAGCTAAGCTATCATCCAAAATTGCCATGGCCGATGTTTATCAGAAAGGCAATTTTGCCGAAATAGCAAAATGGAACAAAGAAGCAGAAATATTGAAAAATAGTCTTAGGAACGATGTCGAAAACCTTGATACTTATGGCCGATCAACTTCTGGGATTCCTTTGAACGAACTCCTTAAGCAATGGTTAGAGAATGCGATTATAGTAGAAGAAACCGAAGCGAAAGCAATAATAATTCAGAAACGAAAAGTGGAATTCAATTTAAAATACGATAAGTTTGCCCCGCTTGGTTCTGAATTGTCGCGTATTGAAAGAGAAATTTCTATTTCGGAAAAAGAATATCTTAACAATCTGCATAGTTTAAACCAAAGTAAACTCAAACAGCAAAATATTGCATTATCATCAAATATAAAGATTCTCGATCCACCATTCTATCCGCTAAGACCAAAAGCATCAATACGTAATATGCTAATTGTTGTTGGTTTTATTATTGGCCTTGTATTAGTTGCCGGAGTTCTTATTCTTCTGGAATTTCTCGACAATACCATAAAATCTCCCGAACGGGTAACAGAATTTACTAAACTAAAACTACTTGGTGTTTTTCCTAAATTGCTAAGTAAAAAAAAATCGATAATTGATTTTAAGTATATTAGCAACCGTCTTGTGGAAATAATGATCCAAAAGATAAAACTCGAAGCATTGAATACTAATGTTCCGAAAGGCACTCCATTTCAGATAAATATTACAAGCAACCGCGAAAACGAAGGCAAAACATTTATTACAAATTTATTGGTAGAAAAATTAAGAACTGCTGGTAACAAAGTTATAATAATTAGCCCCGTAGAAGAAGAGGCCAAATATATAAGACCAAGACTCGGAATGCCAAAGCTTTTCATTTTCCTGTCTAAAACACTGAAACAACTTTCCTCAAAGCTGCTTCCAGCTAAAAATAATAAAAAAAGTAATGATGATTTCCTAATACGTATAGAGTGTTCCGACACCTACTTTTACGAAATTAATAATGATTTTTTCGATCTCAAAAGCTATAATGCTTTGTTACAGTTTGATAAATTTTCGATCAAATCAACTGATTATGTGTTCTTTATTCTTCCGGCCTTGTTAAATAATGAATTTCCTGCAGATTTGGCACGTAAAGGAAACTTAAGCCTGTTTCTGTGCAGGGCAAATCGTAACTGGAGTAAAGCCGACACAAAAGCCATGGAATTGTACCAAAATTCTATGAGTCATAACTCAACCGTAATCTTAAATGGCGCGAGGGTTGACTTTCTTGATTCAATGATTGGAGAAATTCCGAAGAAACGTACTTGGCGAAGGCGTTTAGCGAAGAAAATCCTTACTTTCGATTTCTGGTCTCATAACAAAATTTAAACTTATCCGTAATGATTTTATAGTTGATTTACATTTACAATTATTGGCACTCACAGTTTGAAAAAAATTCTAAAAAATATAATTAGCAACAATAATTTCCTTTCTCTTTTTGGGAACATGATTTTTGCTGTTTTTGGTTTTGCCAGCATATTTATCCTGGCACGCAGTTTCGGTAAAGATATGTTTGGCGAATGGGTTATGTATATTACTGCTGTTTCTTTTGTCGAAATGGCACGTATAGGACTTACCCGCACAGCAGTTGTTAAGTTTTTGGCCGGTGCCCAATCCGATGATGAAGGCCACGAAATAATCGGTTCCGGCTGGGTCATCGAAATTGCACTTACCATAGTATTCATTATTTTGGTTTACAGCAGCTATTTAATATTTCCGACAGCTATTTCAGAATCCGGTTTCAGGTTATTTTTTATTTGGTATCCCCTTATGGCTATTTTAGTAACACCATTTAACAATAGCTTAACCATTTTGCAGGCCAAACAAAAATTTGGCTCAATCATTTCGTTGCGCCTTGTATCAATGGGAAGTTTTGTGCTTTTTATAATAGTTAATTATTTCTTTCTTAAATTGAGTGTCAGATATATAGTTTTTGCCCACATAGGTTCGAACGCCCTTGCTTCGATTTTTGGGATAATAATGGGATGGTCGGGGATGGTACAATTGTTTAATGCAAGAAAAAAACGCATACTGGAGCTACTAAATTTTGGTAAATTCAGCCTGGGCACACTCATTGGCAGTAACTTGCTAAAAAGTTCGGACACAATTTTACTTGGCATAATGATGACCAAAGCCGATGCTGCTATTTATGCTATTCCAATAAAGTTGATTGAAGTTCTCGAAATACCACTCAGGAGTTTTATTGCTGTTGCTCTGCCACGAATGTCGCGCGAAAGCCGCTTGGGTAATAAAGAAGAAGTAAAAAAT
>JAYENH010000242.1:0-3891 GCA_034721995.1 Bacteroidota bacterium | reverse complement strand
ATAGCAACCAGGGGAAGTGGAGGAAGAAGAGAGTGGATATACTCACCCATTGCTAAATTAGCAAGCCGCTTGAATCCCATTTTTATTATTGCTTTCATTAGGTGAAATTTTGAATTTTCAAATATAATGATAATAAATACCAACTACAAAAAAAAATCAGCTGGTAATTTCTTAAACTTAATATTAAATTTATCATGAAAAAAGCGAGAGCTTCGCTTTGAGCGAAACCCTCGCTAATATATCGTTTACAGCAATATCAAAAGTTTCCTTATTTGCGCATCATCATTGACAATATGAACAAAATAAATTCCTTTGGATTGATTTGCCAATGTAAAACGTACTTCCGAACGATCTTTTATCGCAACTTCTTTTACCAATTTCCCGGCAAGGGTTTTAACCTGCACCGATTGCAGGTTTGTTCCTGTTAAAACAAAATCGCCTGTGCCCGGATTGGGATACAGTTTTACTTTGCTGTTTTCCAGTTCATCGATCCCTATTGGGTCGTAGACTTTTATTAAGGTTGAATCCTTTCCTGTACAAGCTGTGATGGTATCAACAAAAGTGTAGCTTACCCAAAACTCGCCGAGGCCTGCAATTGAGGGATAAAAAGTATTTCCCGTTACTCCATATCCAGAATAGATACCTCCTGTTGGTGTGGCTATTGGCAGAGCTATGAATGGCGTGTCGATGCTCACCGAATCGGGTGTGAAAGGCGAAATGCTTACTGCAGGCGCAGGAATGACAACCAGAGGAAGTTCCACAATACTATCGCAACCCTGGACAGATTGAAAGCTTGCAAAATATACCCCGCTTGTGTCAAGCAATTGGCCATAAAAATCATAAGGTTCGCCTTGGCAAATCTCAACGGTATCGACAGGGAAATAAGTTTGGTAATGCTCCAGACTAATAATATTTATACTATCGCCCCCGAGCACATTCTGTAAAGTATCGTAATAATAACCAGGCAGGCTGACCCAACTGCCGAAAATTAAAGCACTGTCATCGGTACAAATAACAAGGGTGTCAATAAGGTTGTTTAGCGTGTTTTCCAACCATTTAACGGTTGAAAGGCCGCTTTGACTAAAAACAATATCCTTATCAAAGTCATTATCTAAATCACTTGCATACATGCCCCATATACCAGGCAAAGTAAAATTGATATATTGAGCCTGGCTAAAGTTTCCCGAACCCAGATTTTCAAACCATACAATTTTTTCAATACCAGAATTTATAAAAAAGTTTGTCGGGGAAAAAATATCTTCATCCCCATCGTTATCAATATCTGTGGCTATAATTGAATAACCAGAGCCTTCGATAGTTGAAATAATGGTATAAGGAGAAAAATTTCCCAATCCATCGTTTTGGTACCAACCAATAAAATTAGTAAAAGACCCCCAAAAATCAAAAACAAGAAATAATATATCCTTGTAACCATCACCATTTAAATCGGTTAATTTTAGGTCGAGAGCTCCTAAACTTGAATTTATACTTTGGGCAGGAAGAAAACCACCAAGGCCATTATTTAAAGCTGAAGACATCGCCCCCGCAAAAACTACATCCAAATAACCATCGCCATTTATATCATCAACCTCTATATTCGCATCACTTAGTACACTGCCAATTAATTGTGGGGGGGCGAAATTTCCTGCTCCCAGGTTTTTTAACCAGTAAATACTTCCATCTGTTTCATAAATAACATCCATTAAACTATCATTATCTAAATGATTAGCCTTAATATCTCTTGTATTTACAAAAGTTCCCTGGAAAGAGATTGGGGAACTAAAACTATCGTTTTGCATATTGCTGTACCATGCTAATGTATCATTATACCAACCGCCGGCAAGGACATCATTAAAACCATCGTTGTCCAGATCGCCTGCATAAACCGTAAATGCACCGTTAACAGAGTCTGAGATAACTTTTTGTAAGGAAAATTGTTTATTGCCCAGGTTTTTGTACCATGCAACTTTATTGTCGCCAGTCGATGCCGATAAAATATCTTTTCTCCCATCATTATCAAGGTCGGCAACAAATACCTGACGTGCAAATACGGCAGCATAAGCAATAACCTGGTTAAGATCGAAGCTTCCTGTACCCCGGTTTAAGTAAACTTCGATAGAAGAAGCATTCTTTGCCCCGGCTACAATATCCATATATCCATCGCCGTCTAAATCTCCCGCACAAACACCATAAGGCCCATCAATGGTATTGCTGATTAATTGCCTGGGTCCAAAATTTCCATTGCCCAGGTTTTCCTGCCAAACAAGCGAGTCTGCATTATATCTTGGCATTACTATGTCCAGGTCATTGTCATTGTCAAAATCAGCCGGATAAAAATAAAACGACACCATAACTGAATCGTTTATGATATTCTCAGGCGAAAAATTCCCATTGCCCAAATTTTTAAGCCAACTGACCTTTCCTCCCTTACTACAAATAATATCCGGTAAGCTATCGTTGTCGATATAATCTACCATTACATGATAAGCAGTTATTATAGTGTCCGTGATAATTTGCTCCGGACCAAAATATCCACCACCCAGGTTTTTTTGCCAAACAATCTTTTTGTCTGTAGACAAAGTATAAACAATGTCTGTATTGCCATCTAAATCTAAGTCCTCGGCATAGATCGACCTTACCCAGGGTACATTAGTAGTAATGATTTGTTGCGGGCCAAAGTTTCCATTTCCAAGATTTTTGTTCCATACCAATGTGCTGTCAGCACTCGATGATGAAATTACATCGATTAAACTGTCGTTATCAAGGTCGCTTGCATAAACACTATAAACGTTTCCAACTGTATTGTTTATTATTTGAGCAGGCCCAAAATTTCCATTCCCCGGGTTTTGATACCAGCGTACATCATTTCCCCCTCCTATTACCACATCAATATTTCCATCATTGTTAATATCTGATGCACATACTCCTTCATAAAGTGAATCGACATAGTCAATCACATTTATACTATCGAAATACCCGGTTCCATCGTTTTCATACCATGCAACCAAATTGTCTCCAGCAAAAATAGCGAGGATATCCAAATCACTATCACCATCTATATCGGCAAGGCTAATTTTACGAGGCCATGAACCATAAGTAATATTATGTGGAATAAACGATGGCTGGGAAAAAACAAAACTGTACGAAAGGATAAAAATTAATAAAAGAATACATGTATTTTTCATCATATAAAGTTTTGATAAAGATATTGTAAAATAGTTTAGCAATTTTAGAAAAAAAAGGCTTCATTATAATGAAGCCTTTAAAGAATAATTATGGCTGGTCATTAACTACAAAAATGTAACCCTCCGCAAAATAGCCGGGGCTGATTTCTATAGGATCAGGATAGCCAGTAAAATGGAACCAATTAAAACCAGTTGGACAATTAAGGCAATCTGGACCAACTTCGATTTCCTGACCAGCACCTGCATTACAATCAAGTGATGGGGTAGGATAATTAGGCCAATTAGGATTAGTATTTGGAACCGGAATGCATTCTATAGATTCAATATTCACATCAATTTCATCAAAGCAATATTCAAGTATTGGAAAATTATATGATCCTGCTGGTAATTGAAATTCAACCGGGTCTGAACAATCTGAAACTACATCTTGATTAAATTTAATTTTAATCGTATAATTATTATTGGTAGTATTAGTAATAACAACAAAAATATCTGTTTGTGCGGTAGCGACCCCCACACTTAAAACCAAAGCTATTAGCAATATAATTTTTCTTAATGTCATAATATTTAATTTTAATTTAGGAATTCAAATTTATTTATCAGCTTGCTAAAGTTTTACCTCTCCGGCCGATATGGAGAGGACAACTTATATGAACTTATTCTTGCCTAATTCGAAAATCGTTTTTGAAAGAAATACATTTAAAAT
>JAYENH010000241.1:0-3892 GCA_034721995.1 Bacteroidota bacterium | reverse complement strand
ATAAAATGAACGAGTTTGCATATTTGCGCGAAGATTATATCCGTGATCATTTAATGGGCTGGTTTGGAAGTGGTATTATCTCGGATACTGCATGGATTACCCTTGATGTTTCAAATATCGCGCATGGTACAGTACAGATTTCAACAATCGATATTAATTGCAGTACTCTTGGTGTGCAAACTGCACCTTATCCCTGGGAAGGAAAATATTTTACCGATATACCTTTCGATATCATAGCAAAAGCAAAACCGGGTTATTTATTCGATCATTGGTCCGATGGCGATACTTCTGCTATCAGAACAATCACCTTATCAATCGACACAGCCTTTACTGCCATTTTCATGGTCGATTCTTCATACATACCCCCACCAGGCTATAACGATCTTGTAGTAAATGAATTTTTAGCATCGAATGTTTCAGATACCACGGATAATTATGGCGAATACGAAGACTGGATAGAATTTTACAACGCTTCATCCGACACAATTGATATGGGTGGGTTATTCTTGAGCGACGATTTATCCGATCCCGGAAAATGGCAAATACCGATTTCTTCGCCCGATTCGACAATAATCCCACCAGGAGGCTTTAAAGTTTTTTTTGCTGATAATGACACTGAACAAGGTGTTCTTCATCTTGATTTCAATTTAAGCTCAACAGGCGAATCAATAGGTTTATTCTCTTATGAAGGAGCAAGTTTCAGCGCAATCGACACTCTTAATTACGATTTACAGCTCAACGATATTTCGTATGGCAGATATGAAGATGGCTCGCCAAACTGGTACAGTATGACAAACACAACTTTCGGACAGCCAAACGACACTACCGGCAATCAGGGAGGATCGTTTGAAATACCTGATATATTTATTAACGAATTTCTTGCCGATAACGACAACAACGATGTCGATAATTACCAGGAATACGAAGACTGGATTGAGATTTATAATGCGGGAATAAATCCTGTTGATATAGGTGGATTTTATATTAGCGATAATGATAACGCTCCAAATCTTTGGCAAATACCAACTACACAGCCCGATTCTACAACCATAGCCCCGGGCGGGTTTCTTAGGTTGTGGGCCGATAACGATGAGGAACAAGGGGTTCTGCACTTAGGTTTTAAGCTTAGTAGCAGTGGCGAAGACATAATTATTTCCGCAGTATTCGATGGTTATTTAATTATATTGGATGACCTCACATACAACCAACAGTATCCCGACACAAGTTATGGCCGCTTCCCCAATGGTGAATCAAATTGGTATCAAATGCCAACAACTACTGCAGGGCTGCCAAACATAATACCTCCTCCATCAATAGACATTTATATTAATGAATTTATGGCATCAAATAACCTGACCATTACTGATAATTATGGAGAGAACGACGACTGGATCGAGATTTACAATGCAGGGGTCGAACCTGCCAATATTGGCGGGCTTTTTATAAGCGATGATACTTCGGCTTTGGATTTATGGCAAATTCCTGATAACTATCCCGACTCCACAACCATTGCCCCGGGCGGTTTTCTTGTACTATGGGCCGATAATGACACAGAGCAGGGCATACAACATCTTGGGTTTAAACTTACAACGGGTGGCGAAAATATAGTAATATCAAGCCCAACAGGGGCAGGAATTTTTATACACGATTCTTTGAGTTATTCGGCTCAAACAAGCGATGTTAGTTTCGGACGTTATCCTGACGGTGGTACTGTATGGCACTTAATGGAAATACCAACTCCCGGAGCTGCCAACACAAATGATAGCCTTGTACCCTTACAACTCGATTTGTATATTAACGAACTTATGGCCTCTAACAATAATGATACTGTCGACAATTTTGGGGAGAACGAAGACTGGATTGAAATTTATAATGCCGGCTCAACTGCTGTTGATATTGGAGGTATGTATTTGAGCGATGATTCGACAAATATGAATTTATGGCAAATTCCAACTACAAGCCCCGATTCAACAACAATTGCTCCCGGAGGTTTTCTTATTCTTTGGGCCGACAACGAACCCGGGCAGGGGATACAACATCTGGGTTTTAAACTCAGTTTGGGTGGCGAAAGTTTGTTCCTTTCAAGCCAGACAGGCCCTCTTATTACTGTACTCGACTCTGTTTGCTTTACAACTCAATTAGACGACTTTAGCTATGGCCGCTATCCTGACGGCAGTACTGATTGGTATTTAATGGAAATTCCAACTCCCGGTGGCAGCAACAATTTTTCATCTACATATCTCGGAATACTACCTTCTGTTGAATTTTCGCAACCTGCTGGATTTTATACCGATTCGTTTTATTTGACATTATCGACCCCTGAAATTGGCGATACAATTTATTATACCCTTAACGGCTCTGTTCCTACACATAGTTCTTTTCAATACACTCAACCTATTTTGATTAAAAGCAGGATTGGCGAAGCAAATGGAATTTCAACTATTCGTACAACATTGCCCGACAGCACAACAAGTTTTGGTTATCATAACTGGAGTTTGCCAACTGGAGAAGTTTTTAAAATATCAACAATAAGGGCAAAATCTTATAAAGCCGGATATATTTCTGCAAATCCAAAAACAAGGTCATATTTAGTCGATCAGGATATTTATGGGAAGTACAATTTTCAGATAATTAGCCTGGCAACCGATTCGCTTAATTTATTTAGCGATTCGTCAGGAATTTATGTTTGGGGAAGCTCGCAATATGGAGCCGATGTAAACGACTGGGAAACTTGCAATTTTGCCCAGGGAGGAATTGACTGGGAGCGGCCTGTACATTTCGAAATGTTCGACACATTGGGCAATCTTTATGGTTCGCAGGATTGTGGTGTAAGGTTACATGGCCACGCAACACGTACTTCGTATATAAAAGCAATGAAGTTTTATGCCAGATCAGAATATGGCCCGTCAAATTTCGATTGTCAATTTTTCCCACATAAAGAGCAGACTCAATTCAAACGCATATTATTGCGAATTGGAGGACAGGATGCACAAAAAACTATTTTCCGCGATGCTTTTATGGAGTGTATTGCCGATGAAATTGGACTAGAAAATCAGGCATATACACCATCAATTGTATTTATAAATGGTGAGTATTGGGGCATCCATAATATAAGGGAAAGATATACCGAGTATTATTTTGAGGAAAACTACGGTATACCCGGAGATAGCCTGGATTTGCTTGAAAAGAGTAGTGATATTATGGCAGGCGATGAGCTACATTATGACGCGATGATGGACTTTGTAGAAAACAACAACATGGCCGATTCGGTAAATTACGATTCGGTACAAACAATGATGGATGTAGAAAATTTTATTGATTACTATATTTTTCAGCTATTTATAAACAATTCCGACTGGCCACACAACAATGTTCGTTATTGGCGCAAGCGAACCGACAGCTATAAACCTAATGCCCCGTATGGCCACGATGGTCGGTGGCGCTGGATGGTTTACGATACTGAATTCGGATTTAAGGGTCAGGCCAGCGTTAGTTTTAATTTGGTAAACAATTGCCTTAACAACACCGGCTGGAGTGCAAGACTCATAAGAAATTTACTTGGAGTAACTAATAATTCAAGTCTCCCAGGAAATGAGGAATTTAGGAATTTATTCATTAATCGTTTCTCCGACTTATTGAATACATCTTTCCTTCCCGAAGTTACAACTCATAAAATAGATTCATTCAAAACTATAACCTTTAGCGAATTATATGAACATATCGACAGATGGAATGCCCCTCATATAAATTCATTCAATTATAACCTTAATAAAATGAACGAGTTTGCATATTTGCGCGAAGATTATATCCGTGATCATTTAATGGGCTGGTTTGGAAGTGGTATTATCTCGGATACTGCATGGATTACCCTTGATGTTTCAAATATCGCGCA
>JAYENH010000240.1:0-3892 GCA_034721995.1 Bacteroidota bacterium | reverse complement strand
GGGAAGATTTATCGCGAAGCAGATACAGGATTGGGAAAAAGCGATATGATTATTAATATTGCAAACAATGAGTTTTTAATTGAAACTAAGATTTATTACAGCCCGGGAAGGTTTCAGGAAGGAAAAAAACAATTGGCTTACTATTGTAAAAGCCTGGGTTTAGCAAAAGGGGTTTACCTTGTTTTCTGCCCAAACGATATAAAATATCCGTCAGCAATTAAAGAACAGTCAGAAAACATAGACGATATTAAAATTGTAACTTATTTGATTTCGTATGACGAATCAAAATGGTGATAACACAGAATTAGTTAATCCCAACAATCAGCTTGCTTAACACACTATCTTCTTGTAAACTTTTGCCCCGTTTTTTCTTTCGGCGAATGTCGGCGAAATCAATATCGGGAGCAATGCCCATTCGTTGGGCGGTTTCATAATCGGCAATTTGTGTTTTTAAACTTTTTTCATTTTCAGGAATATGCAGTTTTTTTATTGAATGTATTATATCCCATCTACCGCCTGTATCGCCTACATTATAATAATCAATGCGGGTTGACGAATCTGCCAGCCAAACCCGATCGGGAACGAGTACCTTTTTATATATGGTGTCGGTAAGATAAATTACAGCCTGGTTTTGCATTTCGATGCTAACCTTCCAACCTATCAGGAAAAAGCTACTAAGTAAAACCACTGCAACAATTGCAGCCTTATAAAACGGCAGTATGAAATTTCCGATAATAACTGTCGATTGCCTGTTGCCTGATTTATATTTTTGATCGAATGATTCCATTAGCCGGATATTTTCGCTGTTGGAAGATTCAATTTCTTCGTCCCGAAATATCTTTTCCGATGCCAATAAAATAGCCCTGAAACGATTGTATTCATCAGCAGTTATTTGCCCTAAAACAAATTCTTTTTCATGCTGATTGAGATATCCGAAAGCCTTGGACATAAGCAATGTTTCCAGCTCGAAGTTGAAATTATGTTTTTCCATCATATTATCCATTAGGGTTGAATTCTTTTAGTTTTTCCGCCATCTTCTTCAGTGAATAAAATATTCTTGATTTAATTGTCCCTTCGGAGCAGTCCATTATTTCGGCAATTTCTTTAATTGGCATTTCCTGCTGAAAACGCATCACAAAAACATTTTTCTGTTGAGGGTTTAATTCGTCGATTTCGTTGTTTAATCTTGTTTTGAACTTTGCAAGGTCGATTTGAGAATGTATGTTTTCATGTTCTGCTTCATTTATTGATAAACCTGGGTGTAGGCTGCCATTTGCACGTACAGCACGGCTTCGGTACTCGTTTTTGCACATATTTGATGCAACAACAAAAATCCAGGTCGAAAACTTTTTATCGCTTTTAAAGAGTTCAGGTTTTTCAATAATTTTCATGAAAAGATCATGGGAAAAATCCCTTGCTTTTTCTTTATCGCGATAAAGCATTTTGAAGAAAAAATTGAGCATTCGTTTATGATATCGGTCATAAATACCTGAAAAGGCATTTCTGTTTCCTTTTACGATAAGCCTCATCAACTCCTCGTCGCTCAGGTATTTTAATTCTTTTATTTGCCTCATTTAGCTTTATTCAGGAAACTGCTTTTCTATTTCATCCTCTTTATTTGCACGCTTTGCAATTGTAATAGCAAGCGATTTTAAGCGGCTTGCTTTTTCTTTTTCTTCGGTAAGCATATAGTGATCGTATAAATTAATAAACGGCATGATGTAATTAAAATTGGAGTGATTGACAACCGATTCGCTAAAATCGTTGCTTAGATCAATCTTTAGGTAGTCCAGCAAAAAACGTTTTTCGACATTCCGGCGAAGAATTGCCAGGTTGTCGTAGCCATGCTCGCTATACTTAAATGCCATGCCTTCGATATATAATTTGTCCTCGAATTCGTCGTACAATCTTTTACGTGCCGAGACTGCAAAATATACCGGGTGTTTGCCTGCATTGTCAATAATATGCTTTATCAGGGCTTTTTGATATGCATTATAAGCAAGTTGGTATTCTTTACTTTTTTTAATTTCCGCACTCACAAAATCCGAAACTTCCTTGTCAAATGTTCCGATGCCCAACTCTTTCAACATTGCATCGGCATATTCATCAATAAAAATTAAACTTGTGTTAAGTACCGTAACATCTTTCCTTATTTTCTTGGCGTATTGTAAAATCCAAATAGGATATGTGTCGTTATCGCCTGCTGTAAACAAAATTGCATTTTCATCCAACGACATAAGTACGTTGTAATTCATGCTGAGGATTCCTGGAGAAACATCCCCGCTTTTGTACCAAAGTTTGCAAAACCGCTCTTCCTCTTTCTTGTTTCGTTTTATTTCATAACGAGTAATAAAATCGTCATAAACCTCATGTCGTTCGGGGGCAATGGCATAAGCTTTTTCGAGATATGGGAACAGTTCAGGGTTATTCCCTCCATTCCACCACTTAACATGGTTGTACTCAAAACTTTCGGGAATTGTCTTTTCCATCTCATCCACAATCTCGTTTAATTCTTGCAATATTTTATCCTTTGCCGAATTCCACTTATCGGGTTTCCCGGTCAGGTTAGCCATTCGGTTGGCAATGTAGTAATTATACCAGGCAGGTGCATTGCCCGAATCTTTTTTAATTTCATTCTTCCACAATCCGGCCTGTTCTACGTACCACTCGTAAGGTTTCAACTCTTTTACTATTGAATGAACAGGTTCGGGGGTTTGGGCTTTTGATGTTTGCAAAGCTGCAACTACAAACAGCATGGTTGTCAATAAAAATAGTTTTTTCATGATTAGGGTTTTCTTAAATTTATAATATGCACCATGATACACCTAAGTTTATCATAAGTTCAAAGAAGGATGGAAATGGAAATAGATATTAGAATTTGAAAATTGGAAGATACTCTGTTGCCGACTGAAGACTGCCAACTGCCTACCGGTACTTCTCGTAGAACTTTTTCTCGATAAGTTCTACTTTTTTTATGTTATCACGAAGCCATGAAAAAAGTATTTCCGATTTTTCTTCGGGACTTAATGGCCATTGAATTTTGGATGATCTGAGTTTGTAACTTAAATGGTGTAGTATAATTGCTGCCGAAACCGAAATGTTGAAGCTTTCGGTAAAGCCATACATGGGGATTTTTAAATATTCGTCGGCTTCATTAATAATATAGTCCGACAATCCATCTTTTTCGTTGCCAAGAAAAATGGCAATTTTCCCTTTCGAGATATCAAAATCTTCAAGCTTAACACCATCGGTATGTGGCGTAGTTGCCACAATCCGGTATCCTTTTTTTCGAAGGCCGGCAACTACTTCGGGGCTATTGTTTTTTTTTGAATTGTAATTAGAAAGGTTTAACCACTTTGATGATCCCAGTGCAACATCGGGATTAATTATGTATTCATTTTTGTTTTCAATAATATGAACATCCTGGATGCCAAAACAATCGCAAGTGCGCAATACAGCACTGGCATTGTGTGGCTGATAAATATCCTCGAGCACAACAGTAAGATAACGTGTGCGTTGGTTGATGTTTTTAACATAATTATTGAACCTGGCTTGTGTAACAAGCTCTTTCAGGTGATTAAATAATTCTTCTTTTTTCTTGTCGACAAACATCATAAATATAAAATAAAAAAGGCTGCCTAAATAAGACAGCCTTTAATAAAAAACAACATTTTTTACTTAACCATTTCGGCTAATTCACTACCTGCTTTAAACTTAACTACTTTCTTTTCAGGAATAGTAATTTCTTTGCCGGTTTGTGGATTTCTTCCTGTTCTTGCGTTTCTTACAGTAACAGAAAACGATCCGAAGCCTACTAAAGCTACACGCTCACCACCTTTTAAAGCACCTGATGTTGCACTAATGAAGGCGTCTAAAGCTTTCTTAGTATCAG
>JAYENH010000239.1:0-3908 GCA_034721995.1 Bacteroidota bacterium | reverse complement strand
CGAGGTCGTCGGCTCCCATAGCTGCTCCCGGACAATAGCCACACCATGTACCTGTATTAATCTCGTAAAGTACCAGGTTACGATCGACACCACCCAAAACAAGTGCAGTAGCAGTATTTGATGAAGCTGAATAGCCAAGACCATTGTAATGTGCACGTACCATATAATCATAATTCATCGGGTACATTCCTGTTTCAGAATAAGTAGTTGTTGTAATGGTAGAAGAAATAACATCGCCGTTTCGCATTAAAGAATAGTTGTCCGGCAGAGTGGTTGGAGCTGTCCATGCCAGGTCAATGTCGCTATTTGTAACTGTAGCAGTCAGGTTAGTTGGTGCGTCAAGTGTTTGATTCTGTAATACCTTGATATCGTCGACATAAAAAAGAGAAGTATTGTTGTTATCATCTGTCCAGCCAAAAATATTTAAAGCATCCAGTTTATGCAACGAGCTACTTCCAAATGAACCCATACTCCATTTCCAGCTTACAATTTCAACACTATCGACATACAAGCTTGCAAAATCATCGTCAAGGTCAACAATATAATTTACATTAATCCATGTGTTGTGCAGAAACGTAAAAGAACCTGTCGATTCGCCATTAGCATCGGTAGTAGAACTGCCATCGACATTAAAATATGTCTGGGTTGCCCATTCGCTGTTCTGTCCTGCAAAATTCTGTAACAGGTTGATATAAGCTATCTTCCCGGTAGCAACATACATATTGAACTCAATTTGATACCTTCCGGTTGTAAGGTCGGCCAGGTCAAGTATCAAATCGTTATTCGATACAACTTTAATAGAATTTGTGCCGCTAAGGGCATAGTCGGTAGAAATAACCGGATCTTCACTACCTCCCGGTGCATTACTCCATGTAGTCCAGGGCGTACCTGCCTGTGAGGCAATTCCTGTCCCTGCTGTATAGCTCTCGAAATCGTTGGTATAAATAACCGTTTGGGAGAACGAATTTATCGAAGCAAAAACGAGTGCTAATAATAATAAGTAAGATTTTTTCATCTAATAATTTGTTAGTTAATAAAATAAATCAATTATGTCGGAAAAATACTTGTTTTGATTTAATCCTCAAAATAACTTGCAATCTTATATTGATTTTATATCCCGAACAATATACACATTATATTCGCCAAGATAATCAAAACCTGCTTCTTCATAAATATGAATGGCAACTTCATTGTCTTTGTGAACTTCTAATTTTATTTGCATGTTCAGTTTTTTTGCAAAGGCGAACGATTCATCCAGTAGTAATTTGCTAAGGCCAATTCCCTGAAATTCCGGTAAAATCCCAAAATGATGCAGATAAATCCGCCGGGCATCCTGAGTTAGCCATGAAGTACCAATTATTTGATTTTCTTCAGTATCAACAAGAATAATTAGCTTGCCCCCTGCTTTTAATGTACGCGCGACAATTTCTTTACTGTCTCCCCGCTCGGCACCACCCATTTCGGTTTCCTCCCAAATTCGGTTAACCTGTTCAAAATCATCAGGCTTATAATCGCGTGTAATAAATTGTGGCATTTTTTTAGTTTTAAATTCAGGTGTAAATTGTTACATTGTTGAATTGTTAATTGCTTCGTTGTTATTATTATATGAAGTAGTAACAAGGCATGTCTTGTCTCTATGTAATGTGCGACCAAATTTCCAGTTTCATATTTCCTTATAAACCCTTATGTGGCTTATTCCAATTTTTTCAACTATGCAAACCTGGGTTTCTCTGGTTCAATCTTTGGGACTTTCTTAACATACAACTGTCCATGCTCAAACCTGACTACCAAAACAGCTTCACCTTTATCAATATAAGCTACTAGTGATTTGGCATCATAAACAAGATCATCAATCCTTACTTTACCCGATGGGCGTAAAATAGTGTCGGCTATTCCTTCTTTGCCAATCATTTGCCTGCTCGAATTATCAATAGCGATAAAACCTTTTTCCCTTTTCTGTATAGAGTCTAAAACAAAAGGTTTAAGCGGCGAAACTCCTGAAGTAACCAATTTGTTAGCAAACCAAATAGATAATATCAATGACATTAAAAATGAAATCATAACAATAAATAAAGCCTTGATAATAGGCGCAATATCGAGGGCAGTAAATTCAAAATCAACATTATCGACCATACTGAGCGTAAGCCCAAAAATTACTAATGTAATTCCACTTACCCCGGCTACACCAAAACCCGGTATAACAAATATTTCGAGTGCAATTAATACTACTCCAATAACAAAAATAATGATTTCCCAATTCTCGGCCAGTCCTTCGAGATATAAAGGGGCAAAATAAAAGATGGCGGCAATAACTGAAGCTACAAGCGGAAAACCAATACCAGGGCTTTGCAATTCGAAATAAATGCCTCCTATAATAATCATAATCAAAATACTTGCTAAGTATGGATTTATCAGGAAGTCGATAACTCGATCCATAGAATCGGGTTTGTATTGTTCGAGTTTATAATTGTCGATTCCGGCTTTTCGTATTACTTCCTCAAGATTTTCTGCCTTCCCCTCGCAAAAACCATGAGAAATTGCTTCGTTGGTTGTAAATGTAAGAACCTTGCCAGTATCCGAAACCCCTTCGACATATAACGAAGGATCGACCATAGACTGGGCAATATTCGGATCGCGGTGCCATTTATAAGTTGTGTCGACACCGTTAATAATAGTATCCTTGCCATGGGCTTCGGCAGTAGAGCGCATCATCGAACGCATAAACGATTGATATTTATCGGGTACAACTTTTCCTGATTGATCTACCACAGTGGCCGCTCCTATATTTGCCCCCGGCCTCATATATATTCGGTCGCATGCTATTGAAATAAGTGCACCTGCCGATGCCGCATTGTTGTCGATAAAAACATAAACCGGAATTTCACTGTTTAATATTTCTGTCCGGATAGAGTCGGCTGCATCAACTGCCCCACCATAAGTATTCATGTGGATAAGCACAAGGTCGGCATTGAGTTTCCTTGCATTTTTAAAACTCTGCTGTGTATGCCGCCAAACAGCCGGGCCAATTTCCTGTTTTATATCGTACTTAAAAATCAACACAGTGTCTTTCAACAATTTCTTTTGCGAGAACGAAGGGAGCATCAGCAAAAGAGAAATAATAAGGATAAATATCTTTTTCATTTTCATAAGTTTTCAATTTTCACAAAATTATACTATTAATTTGAAATTCGGAGATTTCGGCTAAATCTTATTTTTAGATATAATTTACCAGCTTGTAAAACTTCAGAATATTGATATTGGCATTTTTGCTTATCAACTTTTCGGAGCAGGCTCATTTTATTGACCAATCAACTAATCAACAATTTAATACTCCTCCACTTCCTTCCTTGTATTTTTGCTATTTTTGCCCCGGATTTTAAACAGAAACAACTAACTATATGATTAATAATAAGTTCAGCAAAAAACACTTTGAAAAAATCAGATATTTTATTTCTATTGCACTTCTGATATTAATTTTATCATCCTGCGAAATGATAAATCCCGATGAAAAAATTCCGGCTTATATTAGTATTGACACATTTAATCTTTCTACTATCCTTTATTCGCAAGGCCCAAACAATCATAATATTACTGATGTATGGGCAACTGTAAACGGCAATTTTATCGGAGTTTTTGAATTGCCAGCAGAATTTCCTGTCTTGCATGATGGGGCGGTTAGTATTATTTTAATACCCGGAATAAAAAAAAATGGAATTGCCGCGAGCAGGGCAAAATATCCGTTTTACACAAAATATCAGGTAGATACTGTATTGATTGGAACCGAGGTGTTATTATTGGAACCAGAAGTAAAATACCGTGATGAAATAATTATAGATTGGTATGAAAACTTCGAGGATCCAGGAATAAGCCTCGACACAACAACGAGTAGCCATGTTGGAATTACTGAT
>JAYENH010000238.1:0-3921 GCA_034721995.1 Bacteroidota bacterium | reverse complement strand
AAAACTTGCAAATATTGGGGAATATGAAATGCTTGTCTACCTGCATTACGACGAAAGCAGTGGAGATTACCCAGATTGTAACCTTGAGAACGACACCTTGCATTTAACAATAATAAATGCAGGTTTGCCCGAAGTTGATTTGGGTCCTGATATGGAATCAGGTTCGCCTGATACAATTATTATTGATGCAGGTGGTTTCGAAACTTATACATGGAATACTGGTGCCACTACTTCAGCAATAACAGGCATGGATTCGACATTTACTTATGTTGTTACTGTTACCGACATATATAGTTGCATAGCTGAAGATGAAATTACAATTACTTTAGTTTCAATTGAAGAACTGGCAGCAAGTTACGAGAGCATAAATGTTTATCCAAACCCAAACAATGGCGAGTTTACACTACATGTTGAGAATAAAACTTTTGCCGATATTTCTTATGAGTTGGTTGATATGAATGGTCGGGTAATTTCAAGTAAACAATCAAAAGCCACACACGAATTACACGAGAATATAAGCATGACAAAAAGGGCCAAAGGAGTTTACTTTTTAAAAGTCTTCAACGGTAAAGATTATGCTGTCCAAAAAATTATAGTTCAGTAGCCGGTTCACAGTCGGCATTTGGCAACAGAAAGATTATGGACTGAAAATTACAAAAAGCAGTATTACAAGATAATAGAATAAAAAGAAGGCTGTCCGGTTTGGGCAGCCTTCTTTTTGTTTATAACTTCTTTTGGAAAATACTGAACTTCACATTGCTTTTTGTAATTTTATCGTCTTTTTGCTGATGAAGATATAAATTAGTAAATAGTTCATTTTAAGTAGTGAGTATCAATTATAGAGTATCGGGTATCTAATGTCTATTTAACAATTTAACCTTTTAACTTTTGGACAAATCAACGATTTTATGGCAGAATACAAATCAAATAAAAAACAATCAGTTGTCGACCAGTTGAATGTAGAGTACGGGAAGCTCCCGCCTCAGGCTGTAGAATTGGAAGAAACAGTGCTGGGTGCAATAATGTTAGAAAGGGATGCCTTCGATAATGTGGTTGAAATTTTACAACCCGAGAGTTTCTATAAAGATATTCATCAGAAAATATTTAAAGCTTTTATCGATCTCTCGACCAAAGAAGAGGTAATTGATATTTTAACCGTATCTGAAGAGCTTCGCAAAAAAGGTATTCTTGATGAAATAGGTGGAGCATACTATATTACACAACTTACCAGAAGGGTTACTTCTGGTGCCCATGCCGAATTTCATGCCCGCATTGTAGCCCAGAAATATATTCAGCGCGAACTTATCAGGGTATCATCCGATATTCAGGTAAAAGCTTTCGACCAAAGCATTGATGTATTGGAACTGCTTGAATTTTCAGAGATGGAACTTTTTAAGGTTGCCGAAGGAAATATCAAAAAGCAAACCCAGAAAATCGGCCCTCTCATAAACGAAGCCATCAAACAGATACAAGCAGCCGGGAAACAAGAGGATGGATTAAGTGGCGTACCTTCCGGGTTTACGTCAATTGACAGGATTACGTCTGGTTGGCAAAAATCAGATTTAATAATTATTGCTGCCCGCCCTTCGATGGGAAAAACAGCTTTTGTATTGTCGGTTGCCCGCAACGTGGCTGTCGACCATGACAGGGGAGTAGCAGTGTTCTCCTTAGAAATGTCGTCGATACAATTGGTAAACCGCCTGATAAGTTCCGAAACCGAACTGCCAAGCCAGAAAATCAGGAACGGACGCTTAGAGCCTTACGAATGGGTTCAATTAGACGATAAAATAAAAAGGCTTACCAAAGCACCTCTTTTTATTGATGATACCCCGGCAATTTCTATTTTCGAGTTACGTGCAAAATGCCGCCGGTTAATGAAACAACACGAAAACCTTCAACTAATTGTAATTGATTATCTGCAATTAATGACAGCAGGAAACGATTTAAAAGGAAACCGCGAACAGGAAGTAAGTATTATTTCCCGTTCGCTAAAAGCATTAGCCAAAGAGCTTGATACGCCTATTATCGCATTGTCTCAGCTTAACCGCTCGGTTGAAACCCGTGGTGGCACAAAGCGTCCACAACTTTCCGACCTTCGCGAATCGGGAGCTATTGAGCAAGATGCCGACCTCGTGTGTTTAATTCACCGTCCTGAATATTATGGTTTCGATACCGATGATAATGGGCAATCGGTAAAAGGTATTGCCGAAATAATTATTGCCAAGCACAGGAATGGAGCCGTTGGAGATGTAAAACTTAAATTCCAAAACGAGTTTGCAAAATTCAGCGACCTTGATTATGATGGAAGTGGAGCATTTCCTGATCATTATACAAAATCTTCAAAAATAAATGCAGAAGATAAAAATAACAGATCAGACAATAGCGATATTGAAAAAAGCAAAGAATATGAAAATAGTAATAATAATAATGAAGTGCCTTTTTAGGATTGAAAGGTAAAAAGGTTGAAAGGTTCCGGGTTCAGGAATCAGGGTTTAACGTTAATTTCAAATTTATAATTTATAATGAAAACTATAAAACTAATATTTACCACTATCAGCCTGCTTTTAATTATGTCTCATGTTCAGGCGGCATATTTGTTAGTTCCGATGGACAATTCGCAACGGGAGCATTTAAAAGCTTATGGCATTGCTTACTGGGCATTGCAAAATGGTATTGAAATAAAATGGTTGCTCAATTACAGAGGAGGAAGTTTCCTGATGCCATTTTATAAAGATATAGAAACGGAATGTCAGGTACGGGGTGTAACAAGCGAGGTAATTGCCGATGTACAAGCCGGACAAATACTGACCGAAATTGCCAGCCCCGAAATAAACATGGATGCCGTGAAGTTGGAGAAAGCACCCAGAATTGCAGTTTATTCGCCAAAAGGCAAACAACCCTGGGACGATGCTGTTACCCTGGCACTGACTTATGCCGAAATACCTTACGACATAATTTACGACGAGGAAGTGATAAATCGCGAGATATTTAATTACGACTGGCTTCACCTTCACCACGAAGATTTTACCGGACAGTATGGAAAGTTTTATGCTGCATTCCACCACATGAACTGGTATCAGGAAGAAGTGCGCAGAAACGAAGCTATGGCAGAAAAACTGGGATTTTCAAAAGTTTCGGAACTAAAATATTCTGTGGCAAAAGTTATTCAGGAATATGTTGTGAATGGGGGCTATATGTTTGCTATGTGCTCTGCTGCAGATTCTTACGATATAAGTTTAGCGGCACATAAAACCGATATCTGTGAAAAAATGTTCGACCACGACCCTGCCGATCCTGCTGCCCAAAGTAAACTCGATTTTTCGCAAACATTTGCTTTTCGCGATTTCAAATTGGTTACTAATCCCCTGCAATACGAATTTTCTAATATTGATGTAACCGAAACACGAAAAGTGAAAAAGGATCAGGACTATTTTTCCTTGTTCGATTTTTCGGCCAAATGGGATCCTGTGCCTTCAATGCTTTGCCAAAACCACAGTAAGCTGATAAAAGGTTTTATGGGGCAAACAACGGCTTTCCGTAAAAAGCTTGTTAAGCCTAATGTTTTGATAATGGGAGAAAATAAACCGGCAGGCGAAGCACGATATATTCATGGCGAGTTTGGTAAAGGCACATGGACATTTCTCGGTGGCCACGATCCCGAAGACTATCGGCACAGAGTAGGAGAGAAGCCCACCGAATTAAAACTTTTTCCTAATTCGCCGGGCTATCGCCTAATCCTGAACAACGTTTTATTTCCGGCTGCCAAAAAGAAAAAACTTAAAACCTGAGGATTTTTGATTGATTATTGATTATTGTTAAATGATTATTTATTGTTTGTCTGGAAAGTTAAAATTTGCCACAAATTGCTCATAATTTTTCTTTGCGAACCTTTGCGATTCTCTGCGTTATAGTTGTTAAGCA
>JAYENH010000237.1:0-3926 GCA_034721995.1 Bacteroidota bacterium | reverse complement strand
ATTAAGCTACTGATTACGAATATTATCATCTCATTATTTTGAAAATAATATACAAAGCCAATAATTAAAGGAATCCAAAGATAAATTCAACTGAATACGGCGGTAAAATTTGATTCTTTATTTGCGGTTATTTTGTGGCTAAAATTAAAAAGTCGCGATTTCTGGAGCCACAAAATCGACCAAGCCGGGAAAGCCGTGGCGGTTAGTTTATTCGGAAAACTTCGATACAAAATCAGAGGCATCTCAAAGAGAATTTTCGATAAAGAAAATCATTACCGGGATTAGACATCTGAGTACGTCTATTTCAGTTATTGAGAAATTAAAGAGACTGTCTATAACAAATTAAACATCCTCTCTAATGATGAATGGAAGCCTTTTTATTTCATAATCACCATTTTCCTCGTCTCACTAAAACCTTCCGTTTCCAGTCGGTATAGGTAGTTCCCTGCTGGCAGGTCTTTTGTGTGGAAGCGAATCTTGTGTGTGCCAGCTTCCAACTCCTCGTTGACAAGCTTCTCAATTGTATTTCCGTTTGCAGCAAGGATGGTCAGCTCTACATATGCCTTTTCCGGCAGGTAAAAGCTAAACTCAGTTTCTTGGCTGAATGGGTTGGGGGTGTTTTGATAAAGAATGATCTTATCCGAAATTTTAGGGTATAACAAACTGAGTTCTCCAACTACCGAAATTTTATCTTTCGAATACCTATCATCTCCTTCTATCCAGTTAGTTACTGCAATATCTGATTCTTGTCCTGTTACTGATGACCACAACCTGATGCTGAATTTCTCATTCCTGAATAATCCTTCTTTTCTATTTGTCAGTCTATCGTCGCCCCAAATAGTGATGGCGGCGTTTTCTCCTGTAAAAACCCCCGAACCAACCAGCAAACCCAATTGATTGAAAATTCCTATTTCATCGCCCATTTCAGGGATTTCAACCCAGGATGAAAGCGGTATTCCCAGGGTCATATTGTTGCCTGAATTCCCTTTTCGCTTGTAAAATTTTGGCTGCGGATTATTGATTTCTATTTTCGTAAACGTGGCCTCGTTCGATGGATATACCAAAGTGTCCTGAGCCGACATTTTAACCTGGTAGCCTTCGCCGGGGTTCATGTTTCCGATTAAATCCACTCCGTAAACCGGCCAGTATATAAGGCCGAGGTCATCCTTCACAATAACTAAATTATTGACGACAGGCGACAACATATCAGCAATCGGAGCGGGGTTTATTCGCAGGTAGCCTAAAATACTCCATGCCAATGGCATTTCGACCGGGGTGTTTTCGGGTTGGATTATTTCCCCTGAAACAGTAAAGGTATCCGCGTTCAGCAATTTTATCTGGTAACCCTCGCCGGGCGTAACATTGCCAATCAAATTAACATAGTATTGTGGCCAGTACGATTGACCGTTTCCATTTTTCACAATAATTATATTTGATAAGATTGGAACAAGCACACTATCAATTCCCTGATATGTAGGTTCGATGTAAGTTGAGAAAATACTCCATTCCGAAGGCAAAGCAATTGTTTGTAGGCCATAGTTTATAGAATCGAAGAATGGGGTTGCATTGGCAACATTCGAGTAGCCGCTTTCATTTCCGCTGATATCAATGGCCGTAACCGCAAAATGATAGAGTGTATCGTTAAACAATCCATAAACTGTGTAACTTGTATCGACTCCGACAATTATTGGCGAAGGTTTTCCCCAAACGGTTGAAATTCCCTCGTAAGGTGGAATGGTGGTATCGGTATCGAAATAAACAATGTAGCCACCCAAATCAGCTTCATTAACAGGATTCCATGATAAATGCACTTTGCCATTGTCTGCTGTGGCTGTTAAGTTTATTGGTGTAGCCGGAGGTATTGTATCGAAGAACACAACTGTATCGGTAGCAACAGCAGAACCTGTAATGCTTCGTGCAGTAACTTTTGCCGAGCCTGCCACATGACTGGATTTTAATTC
Organism: Bacteroidota bacterium; assembly: GCA_034721995.1. Classification (GTDB taxonomy): domain Bacteria; phylum Bacteroidota; class Bacteroidia; order Bacteroidales; family M50B96; genus JAIOYV01. The sequence continues at coordinate 1,965 of JAYENH010000237.1, read as the reverse complement.
AAATTGAATCAAACCATTCAGGCTTTCAATTTGCAAACCATCCAGAATTGTATCTGCATCGGTATTTATAATTGAACCATGATTTGTTTTTACTGTAAACAATTGTCCATCTGCCACAGTACTAAAATCGTTATTTCTGATTGTATCGCTTGTTATTATTGAAGTTGAAATGCTATCGGCAAAAATAGTATCGGGATTTGCATTTAAACCAAAACTACCATAAGGCATTGCCGGAGCTAAAGTGTAAAGTGCAAGTTGATTGATTGGTGCGCTTAAAGAATTATTTGCAGTATCGACAGTTCCCCCAACAAAAATCCACTGGTGGTTTTCTTTATCTTCGTAATACATAGCCAGCGAAGTTTCGTCCATATTTACAATATCAGAATCAGAATACAGAATTGTAAACCAGGCAGTATCCGGCAAAATGGTATCGTAAGGCTCGAACTGGTAAAAACCGCCAACGCCGTATTCCATTCCAAAACTGGCTTCTGCAAGAGCTTTGTTCTGTTTAAAAACTTTAAGGCTCGATTTTGTTGTTTGCGATTTTCCTTTCGATGGGGCATTCCCGTACCAACTCCACGAAGCGCAAGTAACAGTATCGACATTTGCAGGCCAGCTCGATTGGCTAAAAGTGATGTACGAATTATTATCGCCAACCCAAAATGTAGAATCGGATTTGCTTAAAATTCCTGTAAGAAAGTCAAAAGCAGCAAATGGACCTATAATATACCACGGGATTTCATCAATTATTTCCTGTACCATATCCTCATATACAACAGGTAATTCCGGAATATCATCATCATAAGTCCATTCGGGATAATGTTTGCCCATTACCCATTTGCCCGATTTTACAAGCATCGACTTACTTTTCTCGAAACCGTTGCCACCACTTATGCCTAATCTTAAAGGGGTAGTTAACTGTGCGCTAATCGAAAACGACGGATTCTCTTCAACAATTAAAATATCGGTTTTTTCGAGTTTATATGAGATTGTTGCATTTCCTTGTGGGTCGGTCTGGATTGAAAGAAAGGCATTAAACAGGCTTTCTGCAATTTGCTGAAAAGTGCTATTTGAAATAATAAACGAACCGGGGTTTTGGTTCATCGAAACAATCTCCATTATTTCGGAACCTGAATTCGACAAAGCATTTAAAACTAATTGGGCCGAAACTTTGTACGAAATTTTTTCTGCTTTGCCTGTACCTTCATTACGTTTTAAAAACCGAAGTTCGAAAAATGTCAACTGGTTAGTAAAATTATCGCGAAAAGCAGAAAACTCGAATGCCCTTCTGCCACCTTCTTCCCATAAATCAATTTCTTCGTCAATGTCGTCCATATTTGTTCCGGGAACTATGTCAATAGTTAAACCAACTGAAGCATCTGTGCTAAAATTCCCTGATACCCCAAACGAGTATTCGTATTCATTATTCTCAATAAGATATGTGATATTCAAATAAGCATGTCCTTCGCTCCCAATATTTGCTTCGGCTTTCAGGTCAATTGCGTTCAGGGCATTAGCTCCGGCAGAAGCTTCTGCTTTTGCATTAATTTCAACATCAATCCCTTTTTTATCACCTTTATATGCTGTTGTTAAAGTTGATTGATTAGAAAAAGCATTCTGACAGGCAGTCAACAACCGAATCATTGTATTGTCCAAAACACCGTGGTTGCCATCGGCAAACAGGATGTACTGGGCAACGGCTTGCCAGTTATCATAGCCGGAATATGGAAAGGAGTAATAATCTTCGGTAACACCTGCAATGCCTCCGCCAACTCCGGCCGAAGCCCCTGCCCCGGCACTCACAACACCTAAATCGACCTCTGCCCCGGCAGAAACGCCAAATGTTACTCCAACATAAGCCCTTCCCTGCCGTGTAAGGAATAATTCATCGGCCTCGTTGTTTTGGCTATTGTTTTCGATTACCGAAACCAAAGCACCACGCTCGTGCTCAACATCGACAAACGA
>JAYENH010000236.1:0-3928 GCA_034721995.1 Bacteroidota bacterium | reverse complement strand
GGAAACCGACGAAGGTGAAGAAAAACTTCTTAGCAGTTTGTTACAACAAAACGAGGATTTCAAAAAAGAATATGAAATTTTAATGGAATTGTGGCAAGATGTTGAATATCGAAAGAAAGATTTTAACAAAGAACGAATTCTGCAATTAATTGATCGGCAAATTAAACAGGAACAGAAATCTTCTTCTTTTTCTTTTGTAAGCTTTTTAAAATATGCAGCAATATTCATCGCTTTCCTTTCTCTAATTTCTATTTTGCAACATAAGTTGAGTTTTGAAAAAATCAGTATTCCCGAAAATGGGAATATAAGCCAGGTTAGTTTACCCGATCAAACACAAGTTACATTAAACAAAGGCAGTGAATTATGTTTTTACAAACGCTCTTTTCTGGGCTTTTTTAACCGTAATGTTAACTTAAAAGGCGAAGCCTTTTTTGATGTAAGTAAGTCGGAGACAGCAAGGTTTGTAGTTCAAACCAATCATTTCGATGTAAGAGTTTTCGGAACAAAATTTAATGTGAGGACACTGCCCGGGCAAACCAGTCTGGTACTTACCGAAGGAAGCGTTAAAGTAAATGGGTTTGCTGAAAAACCTGCAATTGAAAGAATGGTAGAACCGGGTGAATTGATTTCGTATAGTGATTATGATCATTCAATTGTTCAGCATAAAGTAAATACGAAAATATATACCATTTGGAAAAACAAGAAATTACATTTCGATAATTTCTCCCTCGACGATTTAGCTCAGATATTTGATTTACACTACAATAAGAAACTGATTGTTAAAAATCGCAATATTGAATCAATACATTTGGGAGGTTCTGCCCCGGGCGACAACCTTGACCTGATTATTGAAGCATTGTCCGAAATTTTTCATACTCACATATTACAATATAAGGATAGTATTATTATTCAATAACCGGCCGGTGAAATCTGGTGTCGGAATTATAAATTCAATCGAAAAAAATTATAATAATTAAACAATAAAACAATTCAATATGAAACATGTTATAGGAATTCTTTATTTGTTTTTGTTTGCAAACATCACAATTGCAGAGAATAATATAGTTGGGCAAGTAACATTATCGGATGCCATAAAGCAGATCGAAACCAAATTTGATGTTTCGATTACTTTTGAAGTAAAAGAAAATTTCGACATTAGTCACGAAGAACTAAAAAAAGTTTTGTCGAAAAAAAACATCACTCTGGCATTAGATAAATTGTTAGAAAAGAAGAACCTAAATTATAAAAAGCTCAATGACGATTTTTATGTCATTTTTCAGAAAAAGAAAAAGACAAATAAAGAACCAAAAAAGCCACAAAAACAAGATGAACCTGAAAAAGTTATTAAAGGAAAAGTTGTTGATAAAAACGGTGAAGCATTAGCGTTTGCTAACGTGGTTGCCGGAAATAAAAGAGATGTTTATACCATCACAGACATAAACGGGGAGTTCGAAATTCGACTCCCCGAAAATGTTAAGGAACTTTTGGTTTCGTATGTTGGGTTTAAAACTCAAATAGTTAAAATAAACAATATCAAATCCAATACACTTTACATAACTCTTGAGGAAGATGTTTTTGGTCTCGAAGAAATAATTGTTTCAGGGGTAGCTGCCAACACACCAACAAAAAAACTTACTGTTACAATTGCCAAAGTAAAAGCATCTGAAATAGAAGATGTGCCACCGGTTTCGGCAGCACAGTCGCTTCAGGGAAAAGTGTCAGGTGTAGTTGTAAAAAGTGCTTTTGGCTTACCAGGCAGTGGGGCAAATATCCGCCTCAGAGGGTCAACATCCCTGATTGGAAATCAGTCCCCGTTAATAATGGTTGATGGGATTATGGTTCAAACTTCGTTGGCAGATATTAATGTTGATGATATTGAGTCGATTGAAGTAGTAAAGGGTGCCGCTGCTGCCTCGCTATATGGATCGAAAGCAGGAAATGGCGTAATTGTAATTCAGACCAAAAGAGGAAACGAATTAAAAGACGGCTTCAAGGTTGTTGTCCGCAATGAGTTTGGTCGTTCCCAACTTCCCGATCAAATTCAAATGGCCACCCATCATCCTTACAAACTTGCCGACGATGCCGATGAGTTTACATATACAAAATATGATAATGTCGATTACGATGACGAAGGAAATATAATTGGCGGAAACCAAATTCTTACCGATTCGGCCTATGCAGATCAACCTTATGCAACACTAAGAAATCACCAGAAAGATTTTTTCAAAAAAGGGAATTACTATACAAATTATGTTAGCCTTGCACGAAAAAGCGGAAAGACAAACTTATTTATGTCATTCGAAAACCATAATAACGAAGGAGTTGTATTCGCGACAGATGGCTATTCGAGGCAGAATTTTCGTTTTAACGCCGATACCAGGGTTGGAAAATATATTAAACTTTCAATGTCGAATCTGATAATGAATTCATCTTCGGATAAACCAGGCTCGAGCAGCAGTTTTTTCGATTTGCTTTTTATTAACCCCGATGTTGATTTATCGGCCCCAAATGACGATGGTTCACCTTATAATATATTACCCGACCCATGGAGTATTGAGGAAAACCCTTTGTACCCATTGTATTACCGCGAACGTCTTGCAGACCGTAATTCAATTATGACTAACGTAAACGGGACCTTCTCGCCTATCTACTGGTTTAATGTGCAGGTGAAATATACTTATGAAATATTAAACAAAAACTGGAACACTTATACACCTAAAGGTTATTTATATGATGGCGAAAGCTCAATTGGGGGTAAAATATTTAAAGAGCAATATACCAGTAAGTTTCAAACATTTCAGACTACGGCAAACTTCAATAAAATGATAAATAATTTTACCATAAAATCGAAGTTAAGCTATATGCAGGAAGACCAGGCATATTACGATTTCTGGATAACCGGAAAAGATTTTGTGGCAACAGGTGTTCCCCAGTTAAGCAACACAGATCCCACTTTGGCTTCGATGAATTCGTACGAAGGAATTATCAGGGCTAAAAATATTTTTGCAATTACCGATATCGATTATAAAAGCAAATATATGATTTCAGCACTATACAGGTACGATGGCAGTTCGCTTTTTGGAGAGTTTGCAAGATGGAACCCATATTTTCGCATTGCCGGCGCATACCGGATATCCGAAGATATAAACATTCCGTTTTTTCAGGAGTTAAAAATTAGGTCGGCCTACGGAACTTCAGGCCAGCGTCCGGGTTTTTCATACCAGTACGAAACTTGGGACGTAGCTTCGGGCATGCTTTCAAAAGAACAATTAGGAAATAAAAACCTAAAACCTTCGGAATCGAAAGAAGCAGAGATAGCTCTTGATGCCCAGTTTTTAAATAATTTTACTTTTACTGCCAGCTATTCGAAAACCCAAACCGATGATGCTTTTGCGCTTGCACCTCTCGCAAGTCATTTGGGTGGTTATACCAAACAATGGCGGAATGTGGGTTCTATTATTTCAAGCTCATTGGAGTTTTCGCTTGGATGGATGGCAATTAACAGAAATGATAAAAAATTAAGCTTCCGCTTAAATTACGACAAGATACAACAGGAGGTTGGTAAACTAAATATCCCCGAATACCGAACAGGCCCTAAAAATGCATATCTGGTGAGCGAAGGAGAAATATTTGGTATAGTTTACGGATACAAATGGTTAACCTCATTAGAACAAATGGAATCGCAAATTCCCGAAGGAAAATCTATCGATGATTATATAATAAACAGCGACGGTTATATAATTGAAGCTGGAACAGAAGGTAGTACACTTGAAGCACCAATTGCTTATGATAAAGATAATGATAACGCTCCGGATAAAGTAGTAATTGCCAACGGAAATCCCGATTTTAATTTAAGCCTGTCGACCCGCTTCAATTTCAGGGCTTTTACATTTTATATGTTATGGGACTGGCGTAAAGGTAGTGAAGT
>JAYENH010000235.1:0-3930 GCA_034721995.1 Bacteroidota bacterium | reverse complement strand
ACGAACCGGAAAACGAAAAACTATTTACCGGCCTGAAAATATGGCAAACCGGTGATGACATCCTAAAACATTGCGGGAAATATCCGGTAATATATTTGAATTTCAAAGATGTAAAAACAAATACATGGGAGGATTGTTACGAATTATTAGCTTCAGAAATTGCAAATTTATATGAAAAACATAATTATTTATTAAAAAACAATATATTAACTGAAACAGAAACGAATGTTTTCCGAGATATTTTATCAGAAACAGCAAGTAAGGTTAAATCTCAACGCAGCCTAAAAAAGTTAAGCGAATATTTGCAAAGATACCACAAGCAAAAAGTAGTAATACTAATTGATGAATATGATACACCAATCCAGGCAGGATATAAAAAGTATTATGACGAAGTTATTTCATTTATGCGAAACCTTTTGAGCGGTGCTTTTAAAGACAATTCTGAACTTTACAAAGGAGTGATAACAGGGATTTTAAGGGTGTCGAAAGAGAGTATTTTTACTGGCCTGAACAACGTTAGTGTGCATACTATTTTGAACCGCGACTTTTCGGATAAATTTGGGTTTACCGAAGATGAAGTAAAACAGATTTTAATAGATTTTGAGGTAAAAACCGAGTACAGGCAAATTAAAGAATGGTACGATGGATATAGATTTGGCGAAACCGAAAACATCTACAACCCGTGGTCGATCCTGAATTATGCAATTCATTATAAAGAAGGCTTTAATACATTTTGGGCAAACTCGAGCTACAACGAATTAATAAGAGAAAGAATACTCGAAAGAGACTACGATTACATAAAAGACAATTTTGAGAAATTGTTGCAAGGCGAACAAATTATTAAAAAAATTGAAGACAATATTGTTTTTACAGATTTAGAAAAAACAGGAAAAGAACTCCTCTGGTCGTTATTGCTTTTTAGCGGATACCTGAAAGCTACACCTTTGCCCGAGCAGAAAAACTCATTGGTCAAGCTTCAGCATTATAACCTAAGTATTCCAAATGGTGAAATAAAACAATTGTTTAAGGATATAATTTCGGAATGGCTAATTGAGAAAATTCAGATTTCCTCTTCTTTATTATATAATGCTGCGCGTAACCTTACTAACGATAATCTAAAACAATTTGAAAAAGAATTGAGATCAATTATGGGCGATACGTTCAGCTATTTCGACAAAACCAAAAATCCCGAAAATGCTTTTCATTCATATATGCTCGGTCTTCTTACAATACTTGGCGATGATTATATAATACGCTCGAACCGTGAAAGCGGAAAAGGCAGGTACGATATTTTATTGCGACCGTTTGATATAACAAAAAACGGAATAGTAATAGAAATAAAAACTATTGAGGATCGTAAAAAAGATGAAGGAAAACAAGAATTTCATAATCGGATAAACAAGGCTATAAACGAAGCCAAAAACCAAATAGAAACAAAAGAGTACGAAAAAGAATTAATCGACAATAAAATAAAAAACATTATTAAACTACCGATAATCTTTGCAGGAAAACGAGCACATATTTTCACTGTGGAATAACATAAAAAGTTACGAATGCACAAATTTGAACTTATGTGCATCCGTTTTATGTTTTCAAATATTAAAGCGGAATATTCCCATGTTTTTTCATCGGGTTTACTTCGCTTTTGTTTTTTGTCATTTCCAGGGCCTGAATAAGTTTTTTTCTTGTTTCGTGTGGGTAAATTATTTCGTCGATATATCCGAGTTCCGCTGCCCTGTATGGGTTTGCAAATTTCTCTTTGTATTCTTCAACAGCTTTTATTTTTTCTTCGTCGCTTAAATGACGGTAAAGTATATTTACTGCGCCGTCGGCACCCATAACTGCAATTTCGGCCGATGGGTAAGCCAGGTTAACATCGGCCCCTATATGTTTGCTCGACATTACATCGTAAGCCCCACCGTAAGCTTTGCGGGTAATAAGGGTGATTTTTGGCACGGTAGCTTCAGAAAAAGCATACAATAATTTAGCTCCATGTTTTATGATACCACCAAATTCCTGATCTGTTCCGGGTAAAAATCCTGGTACGTCAACTAAAGTAATTATAGGAATATTAAAGGCATCGCAAAAACGAACAAAACGGGCTGCCTTTATCGAAGAATTAATATCTAACACGCCAGCATAATTAGCCGGCTGATTGGCAACAAAACCAACCGATCGTCCATTCATCCTGCCATAACCAATAACCATATTCTGGGCATAATGTTCCTGAACCTCGAAAAAGTAATTATTATCGCAAACCGAAGTTATCAATTCCTTTATGTCGTATGGTTTGTTTGGATCTTCAGGAACCAGGGTCATCAGGTTTTTATCTTCCCTGTCTACAGGGTCGATGTTTTGTATAACCGGTGGGTCTTCGATATTATTCGAAGGCAGAAACGACATTAGTTCTCTGATAGTCATTATGCTTTGTTCGTCGTCTTCGGCCATAAAATGGGCTACACCGCTTTTTGTATTATGTGTAACTGCACCTCCCAGTTCTTTTTTGGTAACCTCCTCGTGTGTAACAGATTTTACAACATCGGGGCCGGTTACAAACATATAGCTTGTATTTTTTACCATAAAAATAAAATCGGTTAATGCAGGCGAATAAACCGCACCTCCTGCACATGGGCCAAGTATGGCCGATATTTGTGGGATAACCCCCGAGGCTTTTACATTCAAAAGAAAAATATCGGCATATCCGGCCAAACTTTGCACTCCTTCCTGTATTCTGGCACCACCAGAATCGTTAAGTCCGATAAGTGGCGCACCGTTTTTCATGGCAAGTTTGGTAATTTTTATTATTTTATTTGCATTGGTAAGACTAAGCGAACCGCCCAAAACAGTAAAATCCTGGGCAAAAACATACACAAGGCGGCCATCAATTTTACCATGTCCCGAAACTACGCCATCACCCTGGAATTTGCTTTTTTCCATTCCAAAATCCATAATGTTGTGGACTACATATTTATCGAACTCAACAAAACTGTTCGGGTCTAATAATATATCCACTCTTTCTCGGGCTGTCAGTCTGCCTGCTTTGTGCTGTTTGTCGATTCTGATCTGACCACCACCAAGTTCGGCTTCCCTGTTTTTCCCTTCTAATATTTTATATTTTTCTTCGTTTGATAACATTTTTATATTTTTTTTATTCTACAATAATTAAAGGCTGGTTCGATTCTATATTGTCGCCTTCTTTAACTTTTATTTCTTTTATAACCCTATCCTGTTTAACTTTATATTCGCTTTCCATTTTCATGGCCGAAATAATTACAACAGTAGTTCCTTCCTTTACTTCGTCGCCTTCGTTAACCAGTATTTTAACAACTTTTCCGGGCATTGGCGAGAATATATAGTTGGCCTCATCGCCAAGTGAACCACCTTTTCGCAATTTCTGATATTTCGATTCGCTATCGATTACTTCAGCAGTTACCGAATTATATAAAGTATTAACAGTATATTCTTTTTGTTTCTGATTCTCAACAATTTCTACATTGTACGATTTGTTGTTACTAAGAATTGAATACACCCCGTTTTCAACCATTACAGCATCTAAAACGTAAATTCTATCATCGATCGAAATTTTAACTTTCGAGCCATTTTTCTCTAATAGTTCTACCGTTGCAACACGGTCTTTTACAGCTATATCTAATTTCATATATTTATTTTTTTGTCGCTAATGCGTGAATGTTTTTTTTGTTTTATGATTAATTTTATCAATATCAGATTCATGCTAATCATGGTCTAAAAACGCATTATACCTCTTTTTTTCCAGAAATTTTTCCACTGATTTTTAGCACATGGGATATCCCCATTTTCGCTAAGGTTTATCCCTCCATCTAATTTTGCCTGATGATGAAGGAAAGTTGTAAGGATAATAATATCCTCAACACTTTCTTTCATTTCATCTTTTTTCATTAGAAAATCAAT
>JAYENH010000234.1:0-3932 GCA_034721995.1 Bacteroidota bacterium | reverse complement strand
TTTAGAATCCGAAATATTGGTAACCGACTTTTTACATCAATAAAAATGAAAATGAAAAAAACCGGTTTGTTTTTCGGCTCATTTAATCCTGTACACGTAGGCCATACAGCAATTGCTAATTACATGGTTGAATTCACCGATCTCGATCAACTTTGGTTTGTGGTTAGCCCTCAAAATCCTTTCAAGAAAAAAAGCCGGCTCTTGGCCGAATATCATCGCCTCGAACTTGTAAACCTTGCCATTGGCGACAGTACATTGTTTAAAACATCGAATGTGGAATTTAGTCTTCCGCAGCCTTCGTACACAATTGATACCCTTGTTTATTTAAAAGAAAAATACCCTGATAATGAATTTGTATTGATTATTGGATCGGATAATTTACCATATCTGCATAAGTGGAAAAATTACAGGCAGTTATTAGATAATCATGAATTATATGTTTATCCACGTCCTAAAGTTGACGCTAATGATTTTTCAGGTATTGGACAATTAAAAATTGTTGAAGCACCATTAATGGAAATTTCATCGAGTTTTATAAGAAATGCTATCAGAAATAAAAAAAATGTAGATTTTTTTCTTCCATGCAAAGTAGCTGATTATATTAAAGAAATGCACTTTTATGAATAACAAGCCATTCATTAGAATAGTTCTTTATACCGATGGGTCATCACGTGGAAACCCCGGCCCGGGTGGTTATGGTGTAGTTTTAAAATCGGGGTCGCACCGAAAAGAAATATCAGAAGGATACCGTTTAACAACCAACAACCGGATGGAATTATTGGCTGTAATTGTTGGTCTTGAAGCTTTAAAAAAAGGCAATTCGCAGGTAAATGTTTTTACCGACTCGAAATATGTTGCCGATGCTGTTGAGAAAGGCTGGGTATTTGGCTGGGAAAAAAAAGCTTTTGCCAAAAAGAAGAACCCCGATCTCTGGCAACGATTCCTTAATATTTACCGCCAACACAATGTTAAAATATCATGGATAAAGGGTCATGCCAACATACCGGAAAACGAACGATGCGACCGTCTCGCTGTTGATGCCTCATTTAATCCCAATCTTCTTGTTGATGAGTTTTACGAAAACGAGAACGATCGATAATACTGAAACCCGAAACAGGGAAATAAAATCACTTTTAAAAGCTATGGAATAGATTGCATCTTGTATCAAAAATCCTCATGTTCGTTTTCGTACATATTTTGTTTCACTATCGGTCAGGCAACTAAAATTTCAACTAAAATTTATTGAGTGTATGTATCATTGAAATAGATATATACAAGTTGTGGCACGCAAAATGTAATTGTGGCGGTCAGATAAGAAAAACTAAATTTAAAGAAACATTAAACAATAAGAAAATGAGAACACAGGGAATTAGAAACTTAATGATTGTATCGGGAATAATTATATTTTTATCAACAGCCACTTTTGCAAATAATGATGGAGGCAATAAGTTTACCAAACAAAAAGCCGAAATAGTAAAACTATTTAATCAGGTTAAAAAATGGGTGAACGTTTTCGACGAAGCTGAATTAGGAATCGAAAACTGGATGACAGAAATGGGATATTTATCGAAAACAATATGTAATGCTGAGATTGAACTACAGCTCGAAGACTGGATGTTGAACTCAGATTATCTTTCGCAAAATAAATTTGTCGATAATATTGAAATAGAACTTTCTGTTGAAAGCTGGATGACGGAATCACATTATTTGACCCAAAATATTTCTGAATTGTCGGCAGAACCGGAACTCGAACTTGAGGATTGGATGATTGATGAAGAATTTTTCGTTCCTGATTATGCCAAAAATGAAAAAGAGGCCGAACTGGAATTTGAAAGCTGGATGTTTACAAACTTATAAACGAAACTATACTTTTCTCATAAGTACGGTAATTTTGGATTGGTAGGGCAAGCGTTAGGCTTGCCCCTTTTTTTTGATCTTCCTGAATCTGCAAATATCATTTATTGCCACGAATTCCACTATTGGCCTATAAAAAGTAAAAATAGACAGACAACACCCACTTTTTATCTGTGATTTTCCGTTTAATCTGTGTCATCAGTGTTCCATATATTTTTGATTTGATGCGTTATGCTCTTATAAAATTCCCCTTCTATTAATGATACTATTTTATAATGTGCTGAAACTCTGAAAGTTGTTATTTTGTTTTCTGATAAATAGTTTTTACGATTTCATAATTTTCTTCGTGGCAACAATGTTTTTCCCTTCAATTTTTAAAACATAAGTACCTGATTTTAATTCCGAAATATCAATCTCAAAACTATGACTACCTGATTCAACGTGATTTTCTTCAATCTTTCGTACAATTCGTCCCGAAAGATCGAAAACAGAGATTTTTAAATCATCAGGATAATTTAAAGAAATATCTATTGTAGCTCGATCGATAATAGGATTTGGATAAACCCGGAAATCAATTTTATTTGTGGAAATTTCGTTTTCCGATAATGGTATTACCTGTTCGATAGAAGTTATGTGGGTTGTATAAATTCCTTTTCCGTGAGTAGCGGCAATCACCAATCCGTCGGTTTCGCGGGTATAAACCATTTCAACTACTACGTTGCCAAAATCGTCTCCCCCAATCTGATGCCATTCGGTATTCAGGCTATCTAACTGATGCGTAACAAACAAACCGATACTTGTTCCGGCAAAATACAACCTGTCCTGCCCGACAGGTAAAATTGCTACCGAACGGATTGAAGGGCCGGAGCCTGAACCATTAGTAGATTCTTCGAGATTGCCGGCCCCTTTTACCCAGTTATCGCCACCATCGAGAGTATAAAAAATACTATAAACACTATAGTTCGAAAAAGCTATCATAACAACATCGGCATTATCGGGGGCAATGGCAATGCTACTGACATTTGCAGGCGGAAATCCGATTATGGGCATTTGCTCATGCAAGGGATCGCCGGTGTGGGCATCAACTATTTTATAAAAATAACGGCTTGTGGTTCCGTACCAGACAATATTGGCCGGACTTTTCGAAATAGCTATGGCAGAAATTTTCTTGCTCTGCGAACTAATACTATCGGAGTATGTAAACCAGCCCTGGCCTATGGTATCGTAATTCCCGGCCATTGGGATATTTGAAAGTTGATCGTTGCGCCAGAGATTATTCCCTGCACCAACATACATAATATCGTTATTGTTACGGTCTAATGCCAATGGGTTTATAAAAAGATAGTCGGATTTTAGTGGGCCAATTGGGTCGATACGGCCAAAACCTAATACAGCCCCTGCACTGTCTAATTGCATTTTGTAAATCCTTCCCATTTGAATTGATAAGTAAAAATAATCGGCCCCGTTTGTAATCCCCATGTACGAGCCATCGCCGTTAAGGGGCATTACCCAATCTGCCTGGGTATCGGGAGAATTTACAAAATAATTTCCATTGTCCTGAAAACCGGCAACCATCAAATCGTTTGTAGAAGAAGGATCTACACCAACAGTATAAAGTTGTGTAGTCAGGTAACCATGGTTCAGGCTGATCCATTCTACAACCGAATCAAGTACCTGGTTTGTACGTGCAATACCACCATCGCTGGCCGAGAGCAAAACATTATTATCCGAAGGAAGAAAAATCAATTCATGCTGATCGGGGTGGTGGTTGAGATACGAACCCCAATGCCCCGGCGACCATGAGCCAACATAATAACCTCCAATTTGTGTAGTATTGTTCATGCTTGTAAAACCATCGGTCGAGCGGTACAGGTTAGTGCCACCAATAATAATTACATCAGGATTAGAGGGCATGACCTTAATTGTAAGGTTGTAGCCTCCCTGCGAATTGAAATTATCGAAATCAGTTGTTCCATTATTAGGAATATTCATACTCAGGTTGGTCCAAACCCCATTTGTGTCGGCACCATTTCCTGTCAGGTATGTATATTTCCACAGGCTGTTCCAGTCTTCGCGAC
>JAYENH010000233.1:0-3936 GCA_034721995.1 Bacteroidota bacterium | reverse complement strand
CTAAAAGCAGGTGTAATTACTTCGTTTTTATGGCGGGCGCATGGAAACAGTATTGCCGGACAATCGAAAAACGATATTTATTCCCTTACCCACGATGGGTTGCCTAACGTCCGCTTCGATTTATATACCGCCCTTGAAGCCCGCTATTTTATAGGGCCGCGCTATTTCGTGTTTGGCGAGGCATTTTACAGGCAATCGTTTAGCTCGTTTATTTCGCGCAACAACATAAACTACCGGTTCAATAGCTATGGTATTAAGCTGGGTTGCGGTGTGTATTTTTAACCTTGATTATTCATGATTTTTATGATTGACTTTTTTATGAATTACAAAATTACCACAAATCGATTTAAAATATTTACAACCCTAATATCTATATATCAATACAATTAAACCTTTTTAAAATTATCATTATGAAGAAAAATTACTTACAAAAAATTGCAACAAGTATACTTCTGGTGTTTATTTGCCTTGGAATAAATGGACAGATAAATGCTGATGTTTTAACAACGAATGTTTCCTGCTATGGAGGAAATGATGGCACAGCCTGGATAGAAAACTTAACAGGTACTTCCCCATATTCATATTTATGGTCAACAGGATTTACCGGCGATTCTATTACGGGGCTTTCAGTAGGTAATTATTCTGTTGAAATTTCTGATAATAATCTTGATACGATAAATCTTTCTTTTGATATTCTCGAACCCGATCCCATTAGCATAATTTCAACAGTAACAAACGAAACACAAGCCATAGGCAACGATGGGGCAATCGACATTACCGTATCGGGAGGAAACCCGCCATATACCTTCGGATGGTCGAACGGGGCAAGTACCGAAGATGTTTCTTCTTTGCAGGCTGGAACTTACAACCTGACCGTTTTAGATGTTGATTCATGTTCACTGATCGATACTTTTATTGTAGCTTATCAAAACCCTAATCCGCTTACTGCAACAGGTATAATTACTGATATTCCTTGTTATGGATATTGCAACGGGTATATAGACATATCAGTTTCGGGCGGGAATTCGCCATATAGTTTTATTTGGTCGAATGGAGCAATGTCGGAGGATGTATTTACTATGTGTGCAGGAGCATGTTCCGTAACAATTACTGATAGTAACCCCGACACTGTAAATCTTTCTTTTTATATTTTACAACCCGATCCAATCAACATTGTTCCAACAGTTTCGCACGTTACATCTGCCGGAAATAATAATGGTACAATTGATTTAACTATTTCGGGAGGTACTTCACCTTATAATTTTGCATGGTCGAATGGTGCAACAACCGAAGATTTGTCAAACCTTGTTGTAGGCACTTATATGATTACTATTACTGATGCAAATAGCTGTTTCTATTATGATATTTTCACAGTCAGTTTTATCAATCCCCCACCGTCTCTTTCTGTATCAGGGATTATTAATGATGTAACCTGTTCAGGTGATTGTGATGGCGGCATTGATCTTACGGTAACCGGAGGGCTTTCACCCTATACAATTAATTGGGCATCCGGTGAAACAACTGAAGATTTGAGCTATCTATGTCCTGGCATTTATGAAGTAACAGTAAGCAGTGCTGCCGGATCGGTAGCACCAATGCCGTGGACTTATGTAGGTGTTCCCAACTATAGTAATTGGTTTAGTGGAGGGGTTTATGTTAATAGCAATCCTGCCGATGAAGGAGATTTCCTTGGAGCTTTTTATTTGGAAAATGGCAATTTTGTATGTGCCGGATACGATGAAGTTGACTCTATTGGAGGTGCTAATTTACTATTGATACCTGATGACATTACAAGCCCACAAAAGGATGGATTTGTAAATGGAGATTTTATTTATATGAAACTTTGGCGTATAAGTGATGGCTCTATTCTTGAAATAACTCCTGTTTTCGGGTATGGTTGGGCTTGTGGCCAAACTTTTTGTAATGGTGGTTCTTCATGGGTTGATTTTTATGGGAGCTATTATCCTCCTTCCTATTCCCCATTGACTTCGACTGTAATCTTTGAACTTGCTCAACCCGATCCTCTTATAATTGATCCGGCAATTACACAAGTCGATACTTTCGTAAACACCAATGGAGCTATTGACCTGACTGTATCAGGAGGAGTTTCACCTTATAGCTTTGCCTGGTCGAATGGGGATACAACCGAGGACATTAACAATCTGGACACAGGTATTTATTGGTTGACCTTGAGCGATGTCAACAATTGTGAATTGTATGATAGTTTTATTGTTGATTATGCCGATATATATCTGAGCCTGGCCATGATGAAACAGGATGCTGATTGTTATGGGTTATCTACCGGATCAGTATGGGTAGATGTACTTGTTGGTGTATCGCCATTTACATTTTTATGGTCGAATGGTATGACTGCCGATTCAATTTTTGGTTTATCAGCCGGGGTTTATTCTTTAACTGCAACTGCTGCAAATGGGGATAGTTGCATCAATACTATTACTATATTTCAGCCAGATACAATAAGCATTGGTGCGATTATAACAAGTGCCACAACAACCGTTGGCAACGACGGAGCCATTGATCTGACAATTTCGGGCGGCACTTCACCTTATGCAGTGCTTTGGTCGAATGGGGCTGTTACCGAAGATATATCTCAATTGATCCCGGGCACGTACAATTTAATCATCTCTGATGCTAATTCTTGTAACTACACCGATAGTTTTGAGGTTAACCTTTTTTCTCCTCTTTTTACTACAGGAAACTCAAGCAATATAGATTGTTATGGCATCTGCAACGGAACTGTCAACTTAACAGTTTCAGGAGGGAATACACCATACAATTTTATCTGGTCGAATGGGGAAACCTCCGAGGATATTTCTAATTTATGTGCAGGAAATTATACTGCTACAATCTCTGATCAAAATACTGTTAATTTTCTGGTTATGCCTTGGAATTACACTAATACAGGTATTAACCATACAATATTAATACAAGCCGGAGTACTTACTTTAGATGGGGCATCCATTCAAACGGGGGATTATGTGGGAGTATTTTATAACGATAATGGAAATTACCAATGTGGCGGTTATTGCCTTTGGAATAATAATTCTTCTGTTAATGCAGTCACTGCATGGGGGGATGATCCTGGTCCGGGTAAAGTTGGTTTTGATGTTGGTGAAGCATTTACCTGGAAGGTTTGGCGACAAACAGATGGGGCTACTGTCGTTATGGACCCAAGCTATAGTATACTTTTCCCACATCTGGGAAACTTCATAACAAACGGTATGTCGGGCTTTGAAACTTTAATAGGGAATACAATAAATGTATTGACTCTTTCTTTTGATATTCTCGAACCCGATTCAATTAACATAATTTCAACAGTAACAAACGAAACCCAAACCATAGGCAACGATGGGGCAATCGACATTACTGTTTCGGGCGGAACTCCGCCATATAATTATTCCTGGTCGAACGGTGCTGCAAGCGAAGATATTTCTTCGTTAGTAACCGGTACTTATGGCCTCACTGTTATGGATGCTAATTTCTGCAGCTATGTCGAAAGTCTTGTGGTCGGGTTTGATTCTGCCGTAAGCTTATTTGCCACTGGGGCCGTAACCGACATACTATGCTATGGCTATTGCAACGGGGCTATCGACCTTACTGTTTCGGGCGGGTATTTGCCATATAGTTTTATTTGGTCGAATGGAGAAATTACTGAAGATGTTTCTAATTTGTGTGCAAATTTTTATTCTGTTACAATTATTGATAGCAACCTTGATACAATAAGCCTTTCGTTTGATATTCTCGAACCCGATTCCATTAGCATAATTTCAACAGTAACAAACGAAACACAAACCATAGGCAACGATGGGGCAATCGACATTACTGTTTCGGGCGGAACTCCGCCATATAATTATTCCTGGTCGAACGGTGCTGCAAGCGAAGATATTTCTTCGTTAGTAACCGGTACTTATGGCC
>JAYENH010000232.1:0-3939 GCA_034721995.1 Bacteroidota bacterium | reverse complement strand
AAAGTTAAGGCAAAATACGGGCCGGAGCGTCAGGGAGATGTAGTCCATTCACTTGCATCAATTGATAAAGCCCGTAATCTTTTAGGATACAATCCCAAATTCGATATAAAAAAAGGCCTCAAAGAAGCAGTTAAATGGTATTGGGAAAATCTGGGATAGAGACGTAAGTAAAAAGGTGAAAGAAAAAATTAGCTCCTTTTTAAAGGGTTAATATTTCGAGACCAGAACAGACCGGAAAAGTTCTACTTCTGTATTTTCACTTCATTCCAAAATATTTTGTAATTTTGATATGCAAAATAATTAATGATGAAAAATATTTTCTATTCGCATATTAGTTTAGTAATCCCTAATCATAACAAGACAAGATAAGTTAAACGACTTTGAGAAATTTGAAAATTTTTGTTTCGAGTGTTTTTTTACCTGAAAAGCAATATATAATCAACACGCTTTTCGGACAATTTCTGGGTGTCCCTTTTTCAATTGTCCCAACTAATAACTCAAATCCGTTTTTTAGAATTGAACTTCCGAATAAATCGGAAATAATAATTTCAGATAGTTTTTTCTCTGGTTTTACCGAACATAAGGGATATCTAATAAAAGAGGCGATTCCTGATAGAGCAAAGTATTTACATTCTGATTTTTCGCCTGAAAATGATTTGCCCTTTTTATTTGGTAACGATGTTTTTAAACTTGAAGAAAATGGTAAAGGCAACACTATACTTTGTGGTGCTGATATTATTGCATCTGCCTTTTTTTTTCTTACAAGATGGGAAGAACATGTTCTGCCCCAGCGCGACAAACATGGCCGTTTCCCATGCAAGTATTCATTTATCCAAAGGAATAATCTTGAGTCGCGGGCATTGGTAAACGAGTATGTGGAATTTTTGTGGAATATACTGCAAAAATTATCGTACACGGGAATCAGAAAAAGTAGAAAATACAAAGTTGTTCCAACCCACGACGTAGATAATTTCATGAGATTCGACACATACTTGAAATCTGCAAAAACTCTTTTATCAGATTTAATCATCAGAAGAAATACAGGGTTGTTTTTAAAGGATTTGAAACTAATATTAAAAATACGTAGTGATAAACAAAAAGACCCTTTCGATACTTTCGACTACCTGATGGACGAGTCGGAAAAGATTGCTTGTGTTTCGGAGTTTTATTTTATTCCGGCAATAAAAGGCGAATACGATTTTCAGTATTCAATTAATGATGACCGACTTGCTAAAACTATTAAGAATATTGCCAAACGGGGACATAAAATCGGGATGCATGCAAGTTACAATGTGCTAAAAAAGCCGATGGTTTTTCTTGCTGAACTGAAACGTCTGAAAAATATCTATCCCGAAATAAGATCGAACCGAAATCACTTCCTTCGTTTTGAAGTACCGGCGAGTTGGCAGGTAATGGCTGATAACAATTTCACAAAAAGTAGTAATATGGCATTTTCAAACAAGGCAGGTTTCCGTAGCTCTTGCTGTTATCCATATCAGGTTTTTAATATTTTAAGCCGAAAGGTTTTGGACTTAATAGAGCAACCATTAATAATGATGGAGGCAGCATTAGTAAAAGACAAAGTTAACCCTGATGATTTTTTTTTACAAGCAATTGAACTTGCCAATGAGGTGAAAAAATACAATGGTGAATATGTTTTTCTTTGGCACAATTCAAATTTCAACTTACCGGAATGGGAAGCTTTTGCAAAAGGGTACTCAGGTTTTCTTTCAGCTATAAAATAAATGGTATTGATTATTTATACTTATCTTGCGTAAATTAGTATTTTAAAATTCATCCTTTTTTAATGAATAAATATTTGCAATATATAATAGTCTTTCTGATTTTAATTAATGGTTTTACAGGAATTGCCCAAAACCCTAAAATTGATAGTTTGTTGAATGTGCTAAATGACTCGAATTATTCGAGCAAAGCCGAAATATTGAACAAACTGGCATTTGCGTTCGATTATATTGATAGAGAGAAAAGTATTGAGTATGCCAATAAAGCCCTTGCATCGGCAAATAATGAATCGAATAAAACAGAAATGGCACTTGCATACCGTATTATTGGCAGCTATTACGAATATAAAAACAAAATAGAGCAAGCTTTTGAAAATTATTACCAGGCACTAATCTGGTATCAAGCGATAAATGATTTTAAAGGTGAAGCGCAACTAATAAACCTTTTAGGGATTCTTCATGGGAGAAGCAGCCAATACGATTCGGCACTTGTTTATTTTACAAAGGCCTATAATATTGCCAATGAAATACAAGATTCGCTTTCACTTACAATGGTTTATATGAATTTAGGATTAGTCTATTACCATTGGAGCGAATATGAGGAAGCGTTGAAATATCTCGAGTTATCGAAAGAAATAAATATTGCCCTGAATTTAAAAGAGGGGCTTGGGCGAAGTTATCACAATCTTGGTAAAGTAGCTTTTAAATGGACAAAAAGTGAACTCGCCCTTGATTATTACAGAAAAGCATATAGTATTATTGCAGAACTTGGCGATCATAAATCTCTGGCTAATCTTTGTATAGAATTGGGCAATGTACATGCAAGAATAGAAGACAGGGATTCGTCTATTTTTTATTACCAAAAAGCCTATAGCACAGCAAAGGAATTAGATGCAACAAGGATTATGTCGATAGCCCTTGGCAACATTGGAAACAGATACGAAGACTCGCTTGATTACAAAACTGCTTTTGAATATGAGTATAAATCTTATGAGCTTATTAAAAATACAAACGACCGAAAACGTATGGCAGAACGATTGCAATCGCTTGGTGATTTGTTCAGGCTCACCGGACAAATTGATTCAGCAAAAATATACATCGAAAAATCGCTAAAAATATCAGAAGAAATTAAATACAAAGATCAAATAAACGTATGTTACAGAAGTTTTTACTATTTATACCGTAAAATCGGTGATTCCAAATTGGCTCTAAAGTATTACATTTTATATGCTGAATTATATAATAGCATGTTTAATGAAAAAAGTGGAAAAGAGTTGGCCAAATTTGAAGCAAAATACAATTCCGAAAAGCAGGCATCAAAAATTAAAATACTCGAAAAGGAAAAGGAAATTAACTCACTTGAATTGAAAAAACAAAAACAGCAAAAATCCTTTTTCATAATTCTTGCAGGATTATTGATATTTGTTGGGTTACTTTTATTTAACCGTTACAAGCTAAGACAAAATAACTACAGGAATAAAATGGAACTAAAAACCCAAACTGTAGAACATCGTTTGTTACGTTCGCAAATGAACCCACATTTTATTTTCAATTCGCTTAATGCCATCCAGAGTTTTATAAGCGAAAACGATTCAGAAACAGCAAGCCGTTTCCTGGGGAAATTCGCATCACTTATCCGTCACAACTTAAACAGTACCCGTAGTGCTTTTGTACCCCTCGACCAGGAAGTAAAAGCTCTGGAAATAAACCTCGAACTTGAAAAAACACGGTTCAACAATTGCTTCAATTTTGTTATTGATATTGATAAGGAAATTGATGAAACAGCTGTACAGATACCTCCGTTATTAGTGCAACCATTTGTTGAAAATGCAATAATCCATGGATTGGCTCTGATAAAATCGGATGGGCTGATTGAATTGATATTCAGGAAAAAAGAAAAAGCTATTGAAGTTACAATTACTGATAATGGTATTGGTCGCAAAAAATCGTCAGAGTTAAAAAACAACTCACAAATGCTGAAAAAATCCATTGGCCTGCAATTAATAAAAGAGCGACTTGAATTGCTGAACCATCACGGCAAAGAGAACAACTCATTTAATATTATCGACCTATTAGATAAACAGGGACAGGCTATTGGAACAAAAGTTGTTTTAAGTATTCCTTATGAAACTATTTATTGAGATTGATTTTCTATCCGTTCGTAAGCCCCGATGTCGGGTGGGTTTTGCAAACGGCT
>JAYENH010000231.1:0-3940 GCA_034721995.1 Bacteroidota bacterium | reverse complement strand
ATAATGTATCGCCCATTCAGGGCTTTTTATTGTTTGGTGTTTGATTACACAGGGTTACACTTGCCTACGGCAAGATTCACCCTGTGCTATTACATATCGCCCTTTCAGGGCTTAAAGGGCTCATCGCCTTAGGCGAGACTGGTGAAAGCCCGACATGTAAAAGCACAGGGTGCAGCGTAGCGAAACCCTGTGAAAATACAACAAAACGAAAATACAGGGCCCATCGCCTCAGGCAAGACATGTGAAAGCCCGGCACATTCCAAGGGCCACTCACGGCGTGTCTCAAAGACACACCGTGAGTTTAATAAATATTTCGGAGCTTCTCCCCTTTTTCGGATAATACCGTCGGTGTTGCTCGAAGCGACACCGACGGTATTACTATTCGCAATGATAATTCTTGCCGGAATTTTGATAAAAATTTACTCGGTGCCAAATAAATATTCAGTACTAAACATATTTGTGTATTTTTGTTTTATTGAAAAATACTATTATGAACGAAATAATTTTTATTATCGAAGAAGCACCCGAGGGAGGTTATACTGCAAAAGCATTAGGAGTCGGGATTTTTACTGAAGCAGAAACAATGAAAGAACTAAAAGAAATGGTTAAGGATGCTATTCGTTGCCATTTTGAAGCAGATGAAATGCCAAATATTGTTCGACTTCATTTTGTGAAAGATGAAATTTTTAACATGGCTTCATGAAAACCCCAAGAAATTTAACAGGCAGGGAATTAGTATGTTTATTAGCAACTTATGGATATAGTATTACTCGTCAGTCAGGAAGTCATATTCGCTTATCAACTGAACAAAATGGAGTACATCATATCACAATACCTGACCATAATCCATTGAGTATTGGTACGCTATCCTCAATACTAAATGATATTGCGTTGCATTTTGATATATCAAAAAAGGATTTGAGCAAACATATATTTGAATAATCATCCAGGTTGGGGATAAAATACAAAGCCCCACGCTGGTGCGCGATTGCATCGCGTTCCTTAAATAGATGATGATGTTTTTAAATAAAAACCATACGATACAATCGTGCGGTAGCTGGGGTGCAAAGCGCATGGGCGTAAAACCAAAAACTTTTACCCTTTCTGAGGTTTTTTGAAAATCCGGAATTTCGCTAATCCAATCTTCTGTAGGAAATATGAGAATGAGGTCCACAGCACGCCAATGCCATAAATTGATGAGCGTTTGAAATTAATGGAGGATGCTTCTTCGAAATATTTTGTAGGACAGGTTATCTCTGCAATTTCGTAGCCTGCATAAAAAATCTGGGCCAGCATCTGGTTGTCGAACACAAAATCGTCGGAGTTAATGTTAAAGTCGATTGCTTCGAGTACCTCGCGGGTAAACGCCCTGTAACCTGTATGATACTCCGATAACTTTTGGCGCATCAGCAAATTCTGCGAAAATGTCAACATACGGTTGAACATATATTTATATGCCGGCATGCCCCCTTTTAAAGCTCCGCGGCCAAGAATGCGGGAACCAAGTACCACATGGTAAACTTCGTTGGCCAAAAGGTACGACATTGAGTGTATGAGCTTGGGCGTATACTGATAATCGGGGTGTACCATGATAACAATGTCGGCACCAATTTCGAGAGCCTTATTGTAACAGGATTTCTGATTGCCCCCATAGCCTTTATTTACTTCGTGCTTAACAACATGGTTGATACCCAGTTCGTGAGCCTTTTCAACAGTGTTGTCGCGGCTAAGGTCATCGACTAAGATAACTTCGTCGACTATTTCGAAGGGAATTTCTTTGTATGTTTTTTCAAGGGTAGATGCTGCATTGTAAGCAGGCATAACAACAACTATTTTCTTTTTTCCTATCACTTGATTTTATGCTTTTGATTCTGATTATTTTAATTGTTTATATTTTGGATCCCATTCGGCGGCTTTGGCAAAGTACTCTTTGGCCTTGGCTTCGTTACCCATGTTTCGGTAATTTACGCCTATGTTCACATAAATTTGTGCGTCTTTGGGATCAATAGAAATGGCTTTTTTCGACATCTCAATAGATTTATTATAGTCCTTCATAAATCCATAAGCCACACCGAGGTCTTTAATTGCCTCAATTCCCTGCGGGTTCTTTTTAATGGCTTTCTCGAAATATTCAATTGCCCGGGGCAGGTTTTGCAGGTCTTTGCCATAAATGCTGCCAATGGTGTATAAAACCTGGTAATTGTCGGGTTTTAAATCATTTATCTTCTGAAAAAAACCAAGCTTAGTTTTGGGCTTTTTCAGTTCATTATAAATGGCATTCGAAAACTGCATTACCTTTGGGTTAGTAGAATTTATTTTGAAGGCAGATATTAAATGTTTTTCGGCCTCAACCATATTTTGGTTGTGTTTAAAATGAGATACTGCAAGGTCTAAGTGTACATCAAAATAATTTGGGTAAACTTCAACTGACCGGCTAAAATGTTTGATAGCGAGCTTCCAGTATTTTTCCTTTTCGGCAGGAAGTTTTGCTGCTTCGGCCTGTTCGCGGTAAAGGGCGGCCACAGCAGCATTTCCCTTTGCACTTTTGGTCGATGTGTAGGCATCGGTTGTGAAAAGCGTGTAATCGTCGGCCCATGCACGGTTTCGCGAAATAGACTTAACAGAATAAAGTAACATGATTGTTACAAGTATTCCTGTTAAGATATTTGTAAAGCTCTTTTGATTTTTTATCAGCAGAGGTAATTTTTCAACTAACAACCAGGCAATTATCAAACAAAAACCCACCGATGAAATAAAAATAAAGCGTTCGTTCATAAAAGTCCCTACCGGGAAAACTAAGTTCGACACCACCGACAATGTTGCAATATAAAAGATAATCCCAAACGAAAGCAGGCTTTTCTTTATCAGGCCAAAAATAGCGTAAATGCCAAGTGCTATATATATCAGTAAAGAACCCCAGGCCCTAATGTCGCCCCAGCCAATAATCGGGATTTGTTTTGGGTAATAATCGTAGGTGAGAGGGTGGGGGACAAACAGCAATTTAAGATACATCCACAAAGTGTAGAAAATAGTAGCAAACTTTTCTCCTTCGGTGGCATTAAGAAAAGGATTGTTCATTAACTCTTTGGCCACGGGTGCTGAAAAATTTCCGAGAATTGCCTGCCTTATAGCCAGGAAAATAATGGTTGCCACAGCAAGAGGGATAAAAGTAATCAGGTTATCTTTAAGTTTATGGTCGGTAAAAAAGTAAATGGCTAACGGAATTATTGCCAGAAACGTAATTGTATTTTCTTTCGACAGGAATGCAAGAAAAAATGCGATAAAACTATATACGAGGTATTTTATCTGTTTATTGTCAAGATATTTCAGGCTGTACCAAAGTGCGATAAGCGAGCCTAATAAAGTCATTATTTCGTCGCGGCCTTTAATGTTTGCCACAACTTCGGTGTGTACAGGATGCGCCATAAACAAAAGGGTAGTTACAAATGGTATCGAAAAGTACCACTTGATAGCTTTAAATTTTGCTAATAGATAACTAAGTATTTTAAACAGGATTATTCCTATAAGCGCATATAAAATTATATTAACAAAATGGCTAAAGCCGGGCCTTAAACCAAACATTTGGTATTCAATAGCAAATGTTACCACCGACAAAGGCCGGTATCTTCCACCTGCTACAAGGTTTTTCTTTTTTCCGAAGAAACCAACAAAAGTATCGTTGCTTAAAATATCGTCAATACCGGCAACTCCCTGTTTTGTAAATTCGTTTTTCTTTATAACAATGGAATCGTCGAGGGCATAATTGTACCACATTGTTTGCCCGTACAGGATAAAGGCCATAATTATAATTATGCCATAAGCAAAACGCATTTCGGCCTTTTGTTTAATATCCGACGGCTTTATTTTTTGTTTCCCCTTTCCTTTTACTTTCACTTTTTTTCCTTGCTTCATATTTCAATGTCATTTCGCTTTGCTGTCA
>JAYENH010000230.1:0-3946 GCA_034721995.1 Bacteroidota bacterium | reverse complement strand
TTCCCCGACATAAATGTCGGGGCTATTGAAACAAAACATTAATGATGATTAATTTAAACAAATGAAACACCCATGGCAATAAATTTTGGCACACAGGAGTATGATTAAATTTTCGTGTTTTAGTGGTAAAAAAAAGCCAACCTCGAAAGCACAAAAACACAAAACCCCACAAAAGAAAAACAATATAATAATAGTAAAAATTTAATGCCATAATGTTTTAATGGTAATAAAGATAACTGATGAAGAACCATGCAAATGATATAATATACCTCTCCAATCCCGAAAAAGTTTCGATGGATGATGAGTGGTTTGACATTACAAACCGGGAGCATTTCTGGATGAAATGGAGGTTTGGTGTATTTAAAAGGTGTTTTAGCGTTTTCAACGAAAACAATAAAAAAGTTAAAGTTTTTGAGATAGGATGTGGCAATGGCATCAATATGCAAATGATGGAGACTGAACTTGGATTGACAAGCGACGGTTGTGATTTGAATGAAAAAGCATTGCATATAATTGAAGGGGTAAGCGGGAAAAAGTACCTATACAACATATTTGACTGCAATACTATAATGCTCGAAAAATATGATGTCGTTTTGTTATTCGATGTTCTGGAACATATAGATGATGATCTGAAATTTTTAAGGGCAACAGCGAAACACCTAAAACCGGGAGGCCTGCTTATAATTAATGTGCCTGCCCACAGGTTATTGTACAGTGTTTACGACAAACAAATTGGTCATGTTAAAAGATATGGAACAAAAGACATGGATGAGCTAATTTTGAAAGCAGGGCTTAAAATTGAATCCTCACAGTTTTGGGGACTGCTACTTGTACCTGTTTTAATATTGCGGAAACTGATTTTATTGGTTTTTCGAAAACGCGTTATTGCCACCGGGTTTAAGCTCCCCAACCAATTTGTTAATAAATTTTTCCTGGCTTTAATGTGGTTGGAACAAAAGCTTTACCCCAAACCTTTTGTAGGAACTTCTTTATTTTATGTAGCAAAAAAAAAACTCTAATCACTTACTCGCTAATCTTTTTTGCCATATCAGGATATGGATAGTTGGGGGCAAACACATTTAGTTTATGATCATTCAAAAATTTAATCTGTACGGTAATGTCTATTCCTGATAGAAAGCTCCATGTTGCCTCAATGTTGTTGTCATATTGTTTATCACGAATATTCTGACTTACTTCAGGATATTTTGATTTAAGGAATTCTGAGATTTTATATACACGCAAATAGTTTTGTCCCCAATAAGACAGAACGATAATGGTTAAAATAACAGCGATTGTCAATAATTTTTTTTCGGGCTCAATCCATTTTTTTGACATAGCGGCAATAAGCAGCAATACACTCCAACAAAACCCTACAATGCCAATCTGATAAAACATAACATACCGTGGGATGATTAAGCAGAATACACCTTTTTCGACAGGATTATACCTGAAAAGTAAAACTGATAAAATAAAAATCAATGAAAAAAGCATCATTGCAGGCGGCAAAACCGATTTTTCGTACAACTTTTTTGTAAAAAACAAAATCAAAACTGCAACATAAGTCAAAAGAAAAATTATGGAAAATACAATATAGATATCAGAATTAACAACCCAATCGTCGGTAAATAATTGAAAGTTAAGTATGCCCGCAAACAACCCTGTGCTAATCGATTTAATCATCAGAAAAAAATTGTTAAATAACAATGGGATGAATTCAGAGATGTTTAAATGCGAAGCCCTTGATGTATTGGTGAAAACAAAAGACATGAGGGCAAAAACAATAATGAGGGGGATTAATAATGTAATACTTAAAATGCCAGTTTTTTTCCTTTCGCCTTTTTTAATGATACCGACAATTAGCAAAACACTAATCAACGATAACAAAAATATTACTGCCCAATCGAAAAATGTCAGTGACAATAACAGTACTATAATTCCGGTTAGTACCAGTTTGAAAACGGAGATGTTTTTGTTTAGTAAAAACAGTTCGGAAAAGAAGCCTGCAAAAGATATTAAAAACAAACCTGCAAAACAGTGTGTCATTATTGGCCATGAGTAAGCTGTTCGATAAACAAAACTGAAAATTGCAGCACAGAGAATTACAACATAAAGCAAAATTGTGGTTTTCTTTAGATTTAATCCACGAAATGATTTTATTGCAGCAGAAATAATTACTAATCCATAAAAAAGCTGAAAAAATATCGTCCCTCTTGCAATATAGTGAATTTGCAGGTTGAAAAATTTAGCGCTCGCAATATATAAAGCAGAATAGAGAGGCATAGGATGGACCGGATCGGTGAAAAGATTTCGAAAACCAAAGCTCCCCTCATAAAAGGGGACCAGATAAAGGCTTACAAATCTCCAATCGTCGGCACGGCAATAGGGCGAAGCACTTTGCCATGTGATAAATAGTGTTGGGATAAAAAATATTAAAACAATGAATATTATCAGTGCATTAAAAGCCCCAATATTATTTATTTTAAATTGCTTAAATAAATCAAATTCCTTTTTTATCAGCTGAAGCATAATTAATATATTTGCGATTATTAAACGCAAATGTAATCATCTTTAACCTTAATTATTCATTGCCTTTATGATTGACTTAATTCTGAATTACCTGATTCAATTTGGAATATACATTCTCTTTTTCCTATTAATTTTGATTTCAGCAAATTAAGTAAGGTTATGAATTAATGTGGTTAAACCGATTTTCTCAATTTTAGCTTTAATGCAGGGTCGAAGGAGTAGTTTCTGCCATAATAAACCAAATTTTTGAATGTGTCATGTTTTGGGGGATGTTCGGCAAAATACTGAAGATACGAAGACTTAAATTTAGCCTGATACTCTTTGTGGCTTATTGGGTTTTGTTCAGAATTTTTCGATGCTGTATTTTCCTTATCAAGCGAAAACAAACGATTTTTCTGAAAGGTTTGCTTTTTAAAATGAACAATTGAAATGAAATCACATACCCCGATTTTCCAGTTATTTTCCTGGCAAATGTCAAAACATATTAATTCCTGTCCCCATCCGGGATATAGTTTTTCATCAAATTGGCCAATAGCTTCAATTATTTCACGATGGAACAATGGAGCCTGATTGTCGACCCATTTTACCTCGCGAATGGTTTTACTACCCCAGTTTTGCATTTGTTTCCAGGGCATGGCCTTCCCTGCTATACATGGCGAAACAATTGCAAAATTATTGTCGAACAATTCTCGGCGCAGGCTTTCAACAAATATTTCGCCGTTCACCTCAATGTCATTATTCAAAAAAAGCAATGAGTCGTAATCTGGGTTTTCGAGTACCAATCTAAAAGCCTTGTTCAATGCTCCTCCCCAAAAAAGATTTTGCTCAAAACGGACTGTTGTATGCAAGGAAATATATTTATCCAACGAACCATTATCCATTACATGTAAGTCGTAGCTTTCGTTTTTATATTTTTGAAGTTCTTCGAAAAGCATATCTGTGTATTCAGGCAGATTATGATTTAAAATGATTACCAGGGTTTTACTCATAATATGTTCTTGTTAATTCGGTGTAAAAGTATAAAATGGAATGCTTCTTACTACAAAAGCACAAAACCCCACAAAAGCAAAACAATAATAATTTTAGTGATAATTTAGTGCTTTCGTGTTTTAGTGGTAAATTCAAACAGATGAAATATATTTTAAACACATGAAAATGACATAAATAGCCCCGACATTAATATATGGGAAACAAATGAAAAAATGATATAAATAGCCCCGTACCTTTAGGTCGGGGTTAAAAAACGGGAAATAAACGTCGGGCTTTAGCCCAAACCCGTATTTAGATTATGGGCTAAAGCCCGGGTTCGGGATGGATATTATTCCCCGACATAAATGTCGGGGCTATTGAAACAAAACATTAATGATGATTAATTTAAACAAATGAAACACCCATGGCAATAAATTTTGGCACACAGGAG
>JAYENH010000229.1:0-3948 GCA_034721995.1 Bacteroidota bacterium | reverse complement strand
CCTCACTCCCTCACTCCCTCACTCCCTCGCCCTCTCGCCCTCTCTCCCTCTCGCTCTCTCTCTCACTCCTTTTTCAACCACGGGCCATACATTTTTCATGTTCCAAAGAATCCATTTCTGTCGTTTTCGGATGTATTTTGTTGGGTTATTTGGTTTACGCCTGATCGGGTTTGGCAAACAAGCTGCAATCAGGGCTGCCTCCGATTTTGTCAGTTTTGGGGCACTTTTATGGAAGTATTTGTTAGCAGCCATTTCTACGCCGTACATGCCGGGGCCGGTTTCTATTATGTTCAGATATACTTCGAGAATACGTGCTTTGTGCCAAAACAATTCAATTAAAAAAGTAAACCACACCTCCAGACCTTTTCTGAAATAATTTCGGTGAGGGAACAGAAAAAGATTTTTGGCAGTTTGCTGCGAGATAGTGCTGGCACCCAGCATTCTTTTGCCTTGTTTATTTCTTTTTCGGGCATCCCGAATAGCTTTCCAGTCGAAACCGTGATGCTCAAAAAAAAGGTTATCCTCCGAAGCCACAACTGCTACGGCCATCGCCATTGACATTTCTTCGATATCAACCCAATTTCTTGCAGGCACATGAAGCCAGGCTTTATCGGTTTGTATATTCCTAACCAGCATAAGCCCGGTTATTGGAGGATTGACAAAACGAAAAACAATTACCGATAAAATACTCAGTCCAATAAAACCCAATGCTGCAAAAAGCAGGTATCTAAATATTTTTTTCAGAATAATTGTATTCATCAACGCAGGAATATAATTGGAAGTTTTCCATAAAGCTTAGTCAAGCTTTATCAATTTTAATTCAGTAAAATAAAAATCGGGGTTAGGAATATCTATACGCAACTCATAAGCTTTTCCATGTTTATCAAGAATAAATTGTGCCGTTCCTTCAGGCAAGGATGGTGTGTTTTTTAATTTAATCGAAAAGGTATTGTAATGCCAATGCCCAAGCACTCCAACAAAATCAGGTGTCGGAATAAAATAAACCACCAGCTTTTTGTTCTCCAGTTTTACCTCAACGTCGCCATATAGTTCGCTGTGGTACGTTCCGGTGTATGCTTCAAGTTTTAGCGATGGTTTGGTTTTCTTTACCCTTGATGATTCTTTTTCTTTCTTTTCATACTCTTTCATTTTATCGATGGCTTTCATCCTGGCAAGGAAATTTCCACTCCAATTGGTTTGGTCATTACTTAAAAATGTATCGAGGATTTTATAAATCAGCGAATAATACAAACTACTGTTTTTATTTGTAAGTATTACAAAACCCAGGTTTTCTTCCGGCACAAGGCATGTGTAGCTAATAACCCCATCGTAGCCTCCGCCATGCCCCACTATTTTATGGCCATGATAATCGAAAAGCGACCAACCCAGCCCATAGGACTTAAAGTGCATTGATGGCCACAAGTGCATCGACCCCCGGCTCACATCCTGGATTGTATGGGGCGACCACATCTCATGCGAAGATTCGGCACTAAAAATTTCCTGACCTTCGTACTCGCCCCTGTTTAGCTGAAGCCTGAGCCATTTTGAAACATCATTTACACAGGAGTTTATGGCTCCTGCCCCTCCAATATTGTCCCAGTTCGAGTATGGTATCGAAATTACTTTTCCCTGATTGCTTGTGTGTGGCATGGCAATATTTCCCAGTTTGGCAAAATCGTTGATGGTGGTGCTTGTCCTGTTCATTTCCAAGGGAGAAAATATTCGTTCTTCAAGATATTTGTCCCAGCTCATGCCCGACACTTTTGAAACAATTTCGCCGGCAGCAATAAACATAATATTCTGATAACCAAAATGAGTGCGGAAAGGATAAGCCTGTTTTAGATATTTAGCACGTTTCACGACCTCTTCGCGCGTGTAAGTGGTTCCATACCAAACCAGGTCGCCACTAAAAGTTTCCAAACCGCTTCGGTGGCAAAGCAAATCGCGTATGGTCATATTAGCAGTTACCCAGGGATCGTACAATTCGAAATAAGGCAGATATTTTATAACCTTATCATCTAACGAAAGTTTTCCTTCCTCAACCAGAATGGATATTGCTGCAGAAGTAAATGCTTTTGTGTTTGATGCTATGGCAAACATAGTATTTGAATCTACTGTTTCGCTTTTGCCCATTTCGCGCACGCCATATCCTTTAGCAAATACCAAACTATCGTTTTTCACAATTCCTATTGCCATGCCCGGCACTTCCCAATCGGCCAGGGCTTTTGCAAAATATGTATCGAGCGAATCGAATTTAGCAATATTCGATTCCTGAGACAAGACACTTAAACTACTGAAACTTAACAATAAAGCAAGCCCCAACATAAAGGCAAACGATTCGATTTTTTTTATCATATCTTTTTATATTAATTCAGATTCGATATTTTAATATTTCGGCACAATATAATTGAATTTTGAGTAATAAAAATGCCCCTGATTTGAAAGGAATAATTCGTGAAATTGCAGATGCAAAAATAACGCTTACCGATTTAATGAATCTCAACATGCCCAGGCTGTCATGTCCCAACCTGACGATGACAAATGGTTCTTGATTGGAGAGTAGGTTTAACTTTTTATAAAAAGATGCCAACACCAAAGATTGCCCTCAGCTTTTTCTTCTGTTTCAAAAATATCTGCTTTCTTTGTTTCAGAAATTAAAAAACATATCGAATGACATCATCGCAAAACACAAAAGCCAGCATTGTAATTGTTCTTAATTCTCTGGTCTATTTTTTACTCGCCTATTTTTTTGTGATTACCATATCTAATGTGTTTTCGATTCTCATGGGCAAAATTTCCGGCTTCAATGGAATACTGTATTATTATGGTTTCGAGTTTCTTGAGGATAATACCCGTTGGGCAAAAGGCAATATCTTCCTTATTTTTGGTTTAGGAATTGGAATTACCTTTTTTATGGGCGTTGCTTTCGAGCGTTGGTATAAAAAAATCAGAAGGCAGTACATAAAAGCCAAGCTTTTTATTTTATGGGTATGCATAATTTCCTTTACCTGGTTTTTCGGGAATATAGTTGTAGGGGCTTTTTTGAATTTTGGACTGGGTGCAGCAATGCGGGCATTTTCCATTCCTTTTTTCATGAGGATAGTTGCGGCCATTGTTGCATCCACAGCATTAGTCGGTTTGGGGTATTATTTTAAAATACATGTTTTTATCTCGTCTAATATGTATTACCGGCAACTTCCCCACTCCAAACTTGATTCATTCTTTTTTAAACAAATTATTATTCCTGCACTACTTGGGATACTTATTGTAATGTTGTTCAAATACCCACATTCATCGAAATATCAATACATGGATATACTTTGTTTATTGCCTTTTATTTTTATTGGTTTTGGAGGATTGATCGAGCGTTCGGTGTTCCCCTCATTGAGAAAATCACGAAAATATGACACTTTCAAAATCAACTTTCAGTCACTATTTTTTTTATTGATCTTATTGGCGGCATATAGGTTTGGCCTTGCCGATGGCCTGCATTTCTGATTATTCCTGTCGAAATAGCTCCTGCCCCGTATTTCATACGATAAGAAATAAGCTCAAGAAAGCCTGAAACGAATTTGAACGATATAAATTCGCTGATAACTATCGGATATGATTTAGCCCACAAAATAATAATTCCAATATCGTTTTTTTTTCCTATCTTGCTCAACTAAATATCATGAAAAACTAAAGTATTAACTCATTTATTAATTTGTTCAACATGAAAAAATTCTTATTCTTATTTAGCTTGTTATCAATAACATTTAGTTTAAATTCACAAAATATTGTGATTAATGAATTCCTTACTTCCAATACAAACGACATACAAGATAATTATGGTGAGTTTGAGGATTGGATTGAAATTTACAACCCTGCAAGTACAGCATATAACATTGCCGGACTGTTTTTCACCGACGATTTACTTGTTCCTCTTAAATATCAAATCCCGGTAGG
>JAYENH010000228.1:0-3949 GCA_034721995.1 Bacteroidota bacterium | reverse complement strand
ATCGTATTGATAAGAACATTGGAATCGAAAATGATATTAGAGATCGATTTATAAATGACTTCTACTATGACAGTACATTGCTCAAAGGTTTAATAAATAGAAATATTCTTTTTGTAAACTGGGAGAGATGGGTCTTTAAAAATGAAAACGATTTAGGTAGAACTGATTTATCTTTTGCTATTTCTGGAATCGAATTTATAGTTGAATGTAAAAGGCTAAAGAGTGCAAACTCTCAATATATTAATGATGGCTTATATCGCTTTATTAACAAAGACTATTCTGAGAACGAATCTTATGCAGGTATGATGGGATTTGTTGTTGAAGGAGATATAAAAAGTGTATGCTCATCATTGGAAACCAAGTGTAAAAAAGAAAGCTATTGTGTGAATGACTTTGTTAATTCAAAAACATATAATGCTGAAAACTCATTTGTTACATCACATAATAGGAAAGAAATCAAAGCTATTAATATCTATCACTTGTTTTTTGAGTTTAATTTGCAATAAACAACGAAACACCAACATTTTGATAAGTAATGGCAGGGACTGTACTAAATATCAAGATTTGTAACCCGCTCAAACTGCATAGCGGTTTGACAGGAAACTACCATGCAATCTGCCACTACTCATACAATTTACCGGCAGTAGGCAGTCTTCAGTCAGCAATCATAAATCATAAATCGTAAATCGTAAATCATAAATCATAAATCATAAATCATCAATCGTAAATCGTAAATCGTAAATCATAAATCATAATATATAAATATATTTTCTTAATATTGTGCAAAAAACCAGAAATGCGTAAATTAATCTAACAATGAGCAGTTGTTTGTTCAATGTAAAACGAACATAATGAAACTAAAAACGATAATTGTCGAAGACGAAGAAATGGGTCAAATGGCCCTGATATCCATCCTTAACAGATATTGTGCCGATGATGTGGAAGTAGTTGGCATTGCTGCCAATGTTGAAGAGGCCATCCGTTTGATAAAAACAAGTAACCCCAGCCTTCTTTTTCTGGACATTAAACTTGCCGACGCAGACAATGGTGCTTTTGAAATCCTGAAAGCCATCCCAAAAAAGAATTTCAGCATTATTTTTACAACAGGCACAAAACAATCGGATAAAATACTTCAAGCACTCAATCAATACAAAGCAATAAAATATCTGCTGAAACCTCTCGATATCGATGAAGTGCAGGAAGGTGTGTTTTTGGCTAAAAATAAGAAAACCAATTCGAAGATGGAGGAAAGTTTAAATAATATGAATGAAATCCTTTCATCGTTGCAGGCCCGCAAAAGCAATATCAAAATTGGGATACCAATAAAAGGGGGGGTGCAATATGTTTGGTCGAACGAAATAATTATGTTCAGGGCCAATGCAAACAATTGTCTTGTATATATCGAAGAAAGCAATAGCGTTAAAAGTACACGGAACCTGAAATATTTCGATCTAAACCTTCCCGACAAGGAATTTAAGAGAGTTTCCAAATCGCATATTGTAAACCTATATCATGTCGAACGGATAACAACAGAAGATGGGGGTACAATTTTCCTTTCCCAAAAATGCACTGCACCTCTTGGAGGTAGTTATATCACAGGTTTTTATTCGGCTTTAGGCAGGCTTTGAACCAGGGGCAAACGGGAATAAAAAAGTTGAGAGTTCAGGGTTGTTATGAATTATTCATGAATAATCCCGACCAAACCGAACCTGGACAAGCCGGAAAAGCAGAGCTATTGTAGTGCTAATTAGAAAACTATGAAAATAAAAAGTTGTACCAGTCCCATCTGTAACGAGACCGGGACAACTTTCAACTTTTTGCTTTACGAATTCTTATTTTAAGGACTTTGGAGTGTCTGCTATTTACGATTTTGTATATATTCAGCTGCGCTTAGAGCCGCTATTGTGCCATCGGCAACGGCTGTTGTTACCTGTCGGTATTTTTTCACAATACAATCTCCGGCTGCAAACACTCCCTCAACATTGGTTTTCATATCAGCATCAACAATAATTTCTTTTCGCTCGCTTAGCCTTACCTTATCCTCTAACAATTCAGTATTTGGCTGATAACCGGTAAAAATAAATACACCATCAATTTTCATTTCCGACATTTTTCCTGATGGCAAATGTTCAATACTAACTTTTTCTAAAGTATCCTTACCATAAAATCCTCTCAATTCCGAGTCCAAAATAAATTCAATCTTTGGATTTTTCTTTGCTTCCTGAACGGCTTGTTCAAATGCCTGAAAATAGTCGAATTGATGAACTATTGTAAGTTTAGATGCATAATTTGTCAGCGTTACTGCTTCTTCGAGAGCCGAATTTCCACCACCAACAACAATTAATTCTTTGCCGGTAAAGAAATCACCATCACATGTGGCACAATACGAAACCCCTGTTCCTTTAAATTTGTCTTCGCCAACAATATTAAGCGAACGAGGTTTCCCTCCGGGTGCAAGAATCACCGATTTTGCCTGAAACTTACGACCATCTTTTAATACTACGGTTTTAAGGCTATCATCAAGGTTTAAGCTTGCAATTTTTATATTCGACTTTATCTTACAGCCAAAATCTTTAGCTTGTTTTTTCATGGTATTGGCAAGCATATAACCTTTTGTAAGTTCAACTCCCGGATAGTTTGCTATTTCGTCGGTAAGCACCATTTGCCCACCAACAGCCCCCATGTTAAGTATAATGGTACTAAGTTTGGCTCTTGAGGAATAAATACCTGCTGATAAGCCGGCCGCTCCGGCACCCAATATCATTACATCAAATATATCATCCATAATTACTAATTAAAATATTCATCAAGAATTGATACAATTTGCTCGCGATCCTGAATGCTTGTTGTGGCTGTTACCATTTTGCCATTCTTATAATAAACGTTAAAAGGAAGTCCCATAAATCCCTGGCACATTGATGCGTTTCTTATTGGGGCAGCTTCGGGAGTATCAAATCCCATTGAATAAAACTTAATATTCGGACGTTCTTCTTCCAATTCTTCCATATCATCGTAAACAGGTAAACACATCGGTCCCATACGACCACAACTTACCATTACATTTTCGTTTTCGTTAACGATTTTTTCCAATTCAGTTGCTGTTTCAATTTCATGAATAGCAGTTTGTAATAAATTCATACTTTCAATTTTTAATAATTAATACAAGTTTTTATAAATTCAGTTCTAATATTTTATTAATAATTCCATTGTCCGATCTTAAATTCCCACATAAATACTCCTCAATAATACTTTCCGGCGAATTAATTTGGATACCTACAAAAAGATGTATTTTTAAATAAGAGAATAACTGAATAATCTCTTTACTTACTTTAAAAACAATCACATCAGTAATTCCCAATTGCGACATCCATTCGGGCAATTCTCGTGTTTCTTTACCCTCCGACACCAAAAGCTCCTTATTCTTTATCAAGCCATGTTCAACTTCAAAAATCATATAATGGCTACACTGACTAAGAAACTCGCAAAGCATTCCATTTACTACCGGGATTGCAATTTTTTTCATTTAAAAATATTTTGCACAAAACTATCTCGTATTAGCAAGCAATACAAGTAGTCGTACTTGGAATATTCAATAAATCAAACTTAAATATTATAGCTTTTTTATTATGAAAATATAATTAAGTAAGTTTATTTGTACTAAATTTAGCTTGTGTTAAATATTTAAGTAAAATTGTATGAGCAATTCTGAAAACACATTTGGTTGTTATGATAGTTTAATCCGCGAAGAATTACAATTCATCAAAGATAATACAACTGAAATAAGCTATTTAAAGGGTGAAACAATTTTTAAACAAGGGGCATTTGCTCCTCATGTATTACTAATAAACAGTGGCTTAGCCCGTGTTTACCTTCAAACCGGCATCAACAAACAAATTAGTTTCAGCTTGGCAAAACAGGGCGACTATATTGCCTTTTCATCCATTTTTGG
>JAYENH010000227.1:3876-15536 GCA_034721995.1 Bacteroidota bacterium | reverse complement strand
GGCATTTTGGAGTAATAGGATTTAGCTTGCTATAACTTTTCAACAACTCCATTACCCTAAATTCATGACAGCTAACATAAAAAATGGCAAATAAGCAATATGAGAAATTTATTGTACATCCATCAATCATCCAATACTTTTACATCTAAATAAACATTATTGACAGGCCAATCGCTATTGTCGGTTTTAACTTTAGCAATGCTGTCGATAACCGAAAAACCTTCGTACACTTCCCCAAAAACAGTATGGTCGCCATCAATATGAGGTGTGCCGCCAATGTTGCGGTACACATTGCGGTGGTTCTCAGGGATTTTTATGTTGTAAGAATTTTCTATTGCATTCAAATCCCAGGTTGTTAATACTTTTCCCTGAACTATATAAAAGTTGTACGAAGACGAGCGTTTGTCATTATTATCATCGCCATAGTGGCGACCCATTGCTAAAGCACCTCGCTTATGAAAATGATGTGCCTTTATTTCCGATTTCAATTTGTAATTCCCAAAATTACGTCTTCGCCTGTAAATCTCATCATCATCCGATTGCCCTGCTTGTATCATGAATTCGGGGATTACACGGTAGAATTGTGTATTTTTATAGAAAGCATTTTTTGCAAGATATATCATATTTGCCCTGTGGATAGGAGTATCGTCGTACAATTTGATTTTAATGTCGCCATATTTAGTTTCCACAACAATTCTGTTTTCTTTGTTCGCTTTACCGTATTCACGCATGAAAGCATCAACATTTTCATTTGTAAGAAAAGGGCGTTCGTCCTTTGGCATTTTCTTTTTTTTGCTGATTTTCTTTTTCTTTTTTTTCTGAACTATTTGCTCTCTATCTTGCCTGGGCGATTTGTTTTTCTGGTTGCCCTGTTTGCATGAAAAAATTATCGCAATCAGAAACGCAATAACAACAAAACTTGTAATTTTTCTCATATTCGTATGTTTGAGCCTCAAAAGTATAAAAACCTAAGAAAATGAATTCAGGGTTTAGCCTGGATTTGAATTCAAAAGAATAATTGCTAATATTTACAAAGAAATTGTTCTTTAATGGTGATTATCATTGATTTATATCTGCACACTTAACCAATGTATTGAAGAGAATCAGATGATTTTTACAAAGCCGATGTAATAACTTAAAAATATCATCGTCTATGGCATCATAAATTTTTGTAGTTTTGAAAACGAATCAAATGAAAACAAACAAATTTAATTTATTAAGAAATGGATAATTATTATTTAAAAATTAAAGATTATTTACTCGAACTTGAGTATAATATTATTAGCGAAAACCCACAGGAAGCAGTATTTTTGATTGAGAAGGAAGACGAAGGAATAGCCAATGTTATTGTGGCTTGCAACGATCCTATCCTGATTATCGAATCGCATTTGTTCGATATGATAGAGGAAAAACCCAAAGTATTGAAAAGGCTATTGCAGATAAACCGCGACATAGTACACGGGGCATTTGCCTTGGACGATACAGGTAATAAAGTTGTTTTCAGGGACACCCTGCAGTTAGAAAACCTTGACCTGAACGAATTGGAAGGGTCGTTAAATTCGCTTATACTTCTTTTTGGTGAGTATGGCGAAGAGTTAATTAAAATGTCGAAATAAAATAAAAGGAGAAAAAGATAATGAATTTATTTAAAAGAATATTTAAAATGGGCGAAGCCGAGGCACACTCGGCCCTCGACAAATTGGAAAACCCAATCAAATTAACAGAACAGGGGATACGTGATTTAAAAACCGATCTCGATAAAGCATTACAGGCATTGGCCGAAGTAAAAGCAATGTCGATAAGGGCAAAGAACGAAGCTAGCCAGGAACGTAGCCGGGCTAATGACTACGAGCGCAAAGCAATGATGCTGTTGACCAAAGCCGAAAAAGGACAATTGGACCCGGGCGAAGCCGACCGTTTAGCAGGTGAAGTTTTGCTGAAAAAGGAAGAAGCAGCCAAATCGGCTACCGCAGCCGAAAAACGATTATCGGGTTTCGAAAACAACATTGCCCAAATCGATGGCAACGTAAAGAAATTACGTTCGAATATCTCGCATTACGAGAATGAGTTGAAAACCCTGAAAGCCCGTGCTAAGGTTAGCGAAACTACAAAAAAGCTGAATAAGCAAATGTCGCAAATCGATAGCTCCGGAACTATTTCGATGCTCGAAAGAATGAAGGAAAAGGTTGAACAAGACGAAGCCATGGCCGAAGCTTATGGCGACATATCGAACGAAAGCAAAAGCTTAGACGATGAAATAGACAAGGTTTTAGAAGATGAACCTGCACTACAGGCTTCCGATTCGCTTGCAGCATTAAAGGCAAAGATGAACCTTAATAAGTAGTTTTTATGCATGGTAACAGAGTTTTCGTGCAAGTATTAAGTAAATATAACATTATTACATGGACAAAACCGTCTCGCATTGCGGGGTGGTTTTGTTGTTTTCAAATATATTGAAATGGGACTATTCGACAGATTTAAAAAAAAGGAAAAACCGGATTACGATCCAACAAACTTATCGGTTCGCGACTTCGACAAAGGCTTTGTGTTTGAGTACGATATGCAAAACTGGATAGTAAAGGAAGCATATAAATACGATTGGGGCAGCAACTCTTTTTCTAAGGAATACAAAATTGATAATGGACAGGAGCAACTTTTTCTTAGTGTTGATGATGGCGATGAACTAGAAATCACTATCAGCAAAAAAGTAAAAGTAAGGCTTATCGACGAAGATTTGCCCGAATATATTGTCGACCACGAGCGGCCACCAAAAAAGCTGCACTACAAGGGAAAAACTTTTTATCAGGAAAACGAAAGCCCGGGGTATTTCCACGATATGTCGAACTCCGATAAGGATGCCTGGGACGAATTTATTGCCTGGGACTATTACGACGAAGACGAAAAACTCGTAATCTGCATTGAACAATGGGAAGAACGTGAATTCGAAGCCTCTTATGGTAAAGTTGTGGAAGAATATGAGATTTCAAATATCCTGCCCGGAGCGAGTGAGTGAGAGGGCGAAAGAGCGAAAAGGCGAGTGGGCGAAGGAGTAAAAAGCCCCAAAGGGGTGTTATCATTAGCTGTATTGAACAATGGGAAGAACGTGAATTCGAAGCCTCTTATGGAAAAGTTGTGGAAGAATATGAGATTTCAAATATCCTGCCCGGAGCGAGGGAATGAGAGGGCGAAAGAGCGAAAAGACGAGTGGGCGAAGGAGTAAAAAGCCCCAAAGGGGTGTTATCATTAGCATAGGGTGAAGCCCTATGATGTGTGTAATCATTAGCATAGGGTGAAGCCATAAGAAGAAAATATAAAAATGGCAAAAATCTATTTACTATATACTAATATCTTGATAATAAATACTATCATCTAAATACTAAATTCTAAAAATTAAAGAAATGAAAAAAACAACTGCACTTGGACTATTAGGATTGATGCTGTTCATGGTTGGTTGCGGAGGAAAAGAATTTGTAAAAAAACCTGTCGATACATTAATCAGGGATATGAATTCGGAACCTGTTTTCTCTATTGTTTTGTACGACATGGAGGTAGAGGGCAATTTCTCTAAAACCTATAAGCACCAATACCAGATTATTACCGAGAAAGACTCTTTGCCTCAAGAGCGAAAGACCGATTGGTACAACGTGGGCAAGGATTATTTCAAGTACCACGAAAACAACATGGGAATGGAAGTCGCATCGAAAGGCCGCGATGGAAAAGTAAACAAAACCGTTAGCCCTGCCGGGTACAGCAATTATGTGGGCAATACCCATTATGGACGATGGTCGCAAGGTAGCGGTGGCAGCTTTTGGGAGTTCTACGGAAAATATGCCATGTTAAGTAGCGTGTTCCACATGGTTGGCTCGCCTATGAGATACTCACACTGGAACGACTATAACAGCAATTACCGGGGCTATGGCCGCTCCTACTACGGACCAACAACAGCCAATGGCCGCCCTAGCTATGGTACATATAGCGAACGCAACGCTAAAACAAAACCCAATTCGCGCTATACCCGTTCTTCGACTTTTAAGAACAAGGTAAACAGCCGTGTGCAACGTTCTTCTTCATCGAAATCGAGCCGTACAAGTCGAAGCTCAAGTCGCTATTCGGGTTCTTCACGTTCGCGTTCGTTTGGCGGAGGTGGCAAATAAATCATTCAGGTATTAATTAAAAATGTTTTAATTATGATGTTAATTATAGATAATATATTGTCGGCCATAACATATCTTGCCGCGGCTTTCCTGTTGTTCTACATCGGAAAATTAGTCTACCAGCTTTTCAACAGGCAAATAAACATGAAAGACGAACTTGTCGAAAAAGACAA
Organism: Bacteroidota bacterium; assembly: GCA_034721995.1. Lineage (GTDB taxonomy): Bacteria > Bacteroidota > Bacteroidia > Bacteroidales > M50B96 > JAIOYV01. The sequence continues at coordinate 11,209 of JAYENH010000227.1, read as the reverse complement.
TTTTGCTTTTGCCATTGCCCATGCAGGATATTTTGTGGGCTTGTTGCTCGCTATCGGAAGTGCCATTATTGGCCCGTCCCATGGACTTGTAAATGATCTTATTGATATTTTCCTTTATGGGATCATTGCTATTGTTCTGCTTAATGTATCACTGTTTATCAATGACAAAGTTATTCTTCGGAAATTTAGTTTGACCAAGGAAATCATCACCGATCGTAACGAAGGGATTGGTGTGGTACAGGCAGCCAATGCCATTGCCACCGGCCTTATTATTATGGGGGCAGTATCGGGCGAAGGTGGTGGAATAATTACCGCTCTGGTTTTCTGGGCCATTGGCCAGGTTGTGATGATAATTACCACTCGTGTTTACAATTGGATTACGCCCTACGATATTCATGATCATTTGGAAAAAGACAATGTAGCCATTGGAATTGGCTATGCCGGGGCACTGGTAGCACTGGGCAATCTTATCCGTTTTGGTTTGATGGACGATTTCGAATCGTGGACAATCACACTGTCGAACGTAGGAATCGAAGTAGTTCTTGGCCTGATTTTACTTCCCGTTGTCCGCTTTCTTACCGACAAAATTTTGTTACCGGGACAAAAACTCACCGACGAACTTACACAGGACAAGCCAAATCTTGGAGCAGGTTTGATCGAGGCATTTGCTTATATCGGAGGAAGTGTGCTGATTACATGGTGTATATAGTTTAGATGTGTTTTCCTGATTTCAGAACAAGGGTTAATCCTTGTTCTGAAATCAATATTAAAGAATAACAAGCTAAAAAGGCAATTGAATAAACTTAGATCAAACATATTAAAACTTGCCCTGTTTGCAACCGGGCTATCGGGAATTGTTGCCGAGTACATTCTCTCTACCCTGGCAACTTATTTCCTGGGCGATTCGGTTTTGCAATGGACGCTGATAGTTTCGGTAATGCTTTTTTCGATGGGACTTGGCAGTCGGTTTAGCAAATATTTAAAGAAAAACCTGTTGCAAAAGTTCATCTTCATAGAGTTTGCTTTATCTGTGCTGGTTTCATTTTCTTCCTTGGCAGCTTATACCATTTCGGCTTTTTCGGTGTACAATGGTTTTGTCATTTATTTCCTGAGCATACTCATCGGAATCCTCATTGGAATGGAAATCCCCCTTGTGGTGCGCCTAAACGACGAGCACGAGGAACTCCGCGTGAATGTGTCATCGGTGTTGGAGAAAGATTATTTTGGCTCCCTGGCCGGTGGATTGTTTTTTGCCTTTGTGGGGCTGCCATATCTTGGATTAACATACACACCGTTTATCCTGGGAATGGTAAATTTTCTTGTTGCGCTCCTGCTGATATTTTTATTGTGGAAGCAAGTAAAGACTCAGTTCAAAAGAAGTATCCAGTTGTTGTCGGCAGGGATTTTTGTGCTTTTGGTGGCAGGTTTTTTTCTGGCAAAGCCGATAATTTTCTTTGGCGAGCAAATGCGATACAAGGACAAAATAGTTTACGAGGAGCAGAGCAAATATCAAAAAATAGTAATCACTCAATGGAAAGATGATTATTGGCTTTTCATAAATGGCAACCAACAACTTAGCACCATCGATGAGGTATTGTACCACGAGCCTTTGGTCCACCCTGCCATGTCGATGGCCGCGAACCCAACAAATATTTTAGTAATGGGCGGTGGCGATGGATGTGCAGTTCGTGAAATACTAAAATATCCTTCGGTTGAAAATATTACGCTTGTCGACCTCGATCCGGCAATGACTCAATTGGGACAGAAAAACCCGATAATAAAGGAGCTTAATAAAAATTCGATGAATAACTCTAAACTTCAGATTAGAAATGAAGATGGATACAATTTTATTGAAAACAGCGAAGATTTTTATGATGTGATAATCATTGACCTTCCCGATCCACGGACAGTAGAACTTGGCAGGCTTTACTCTTTCGAGTTTTATTCGATGTGTTACAGGCATTTGCGCTCAAACGGCATTATAGTTACACAATCGGGTAGTCCGTATTATGCTACAAAAGCATTTCGATGCATAGAAAAAACAATTGCTGAAGCAGGATTTTCGGTTTTGCCCTATCATAACCAAATTGTAACTCTCGGTGAATGGGGCTGGGTGCTTGGCACAAAACGGCAAACTGAAAAAGGAGAACTGAAAAAAATAGCCCAAAGCCTCAATTTTGGAAACATCGAAACTCAATGGCTAAACAACGAAGCCATGAAATTAATGACCTCCTTCGGAAAAGAAATTTTTATCCCGGCAGGAGACACAATAAAAGTAAACCGGATTCACGATCCGGTTTTGTACAGGTATTATTTAAAAGGAAATTGGGAGATATATTAGGGTTTAAAGGTTTAAAGGTTCTGGGTTTGGAGTTCGAATTTTATAAAATGAAAAAATAGCATGTAATAAAGATTATTGAATGAAAGCTCCAAAGGGGTGTAATCAATAGGATATGGTGAATCCATATTAAAAAAAGTATTGGCGTAATCAATTAAAAGATAATGTTTTTGGAATTTTTCTAAACAAAATATTATGGAACAACTAATATATAATTTCACAGCCTGGGTAACCGAGTGCGACCCGGAAACTTTGCGCGTGAGCTTAGACGAAATTATTGACAAATCGGGCTATACCGTGCTAAATAAAATGGAACATCATTTTAGTCCGGTTGGATATACTCATTTGTGGCTTTTGGCCGAAAGTCATTTGGCAGTGCATACTTTTCCCGAAGATGGAAAAACTTACATTGAGCTATCGAGCTGCAACAAAGGGAAAAACGAAACTTTTAAAAAACTTTTCGCACAATGGCAAGTAATTCAGAATCAATAAAAAAATCATTTAAGTTTATCCTTTATTTTGTTGGCTTGATGTGGGCCGTCTGGCTTATCGATTTGGTTTTACCTTACGAATTTGCCAGGCTTGGAATCCGGCCACGAAGCTTTTCGGGATTGATAGGAATTGTTTTTGCCCCGATAATCCATGCCAATTTCCTGCATCTTTTATCAAACACATTTCCAATAATAGTTTTGCTTTTGGCACTCTTTATTTATGATGAAAAAAAAGCAGTTACTACAATACTACTATCGGTTTTGCTCGGTGGCATATTAGTATGGACTTTTGCCCGCGAAGCATTTCATGTTGGTGCAAGTGGGTTGATTTATAGTCTTGCAGCTTATCTGATTGCGTCGGCATTTTTCAGGTTCGATTTTAAATCTTTCATTATTGCACTGATTATTTTCATTTTTTATGGAGGGTTGATCTGGGGGATTTTCCCAACAAGGTCGTGGGTATCGTTCGAGGGTCATTTGTTTGGGGCAATTGCAGGTATTTTCATCGCCTGGCTTATCAATAAAAAATTATCGAAATAAAATAAGGCGATGGAGTTTACGAAGAATTATTGCAATGATAATTAAGATGTAAAAAGACAAACTTCCACGCAACCATATTTAGTTTTCCATCATCACTAACAATCAGTAATTAACCCGATTATTTAAAGGCAAAAACCTGATTGTGATGAACCAACGACGAGTGATTTATTTTTTTGGACTTATATTTATTGTTTTTATCAGTTCGTGCGAAGAAAAAAATACTCCTGTCGAAACAGATAAAAATTCTCAACTAATAAGCTTTACAGGGTGTAAATCGACTAAAAACCTTTATGCAACCGACTCTGTTACTGCCAACCAATCGTGCATTGAATTTAGCTATACCGACAACACTCTTTTGCTTACACATATAAATGCAGGTTTTAATTGCTGCCCGGGAGAAATTACGGCAGATTTTACTTTTAGCGGAAATGCCATTTCGATTAGCGAAAATGAATCGGCTGCCGATTGCGATTGCGATTGTTTGTACGATCTCGAAATGCAGATTACCTCTTTATCTCCTGGAATTTACAATTTTATTTTTATCGAACCTTATGCAATGCAACCGGGGCAGGAAATTGCATTTACACTAAATTTGAATGATTCTGTTTCGGGTATTTATTGTGTCGACCGAAATCATTATCCCTGGGGAATATTTTAATAAATTAAATGAAACGAACTTTTTTCGACATATTATTATTGATTGTTTTTGGTTTATTGGCCACAGCGCAACCCATTCCAAATTCCGATTTTGACATCCGATCAGACTCCGGACAATCCGACATTATAATTTCGGGTGCACCCGATTCTGTTGTTGTTGATTTTACTGATACCGATATTTCGGGATTCTTGCCGAACATAGATTTATTGAACGATACACCAGATTTTAAAAACACATTAAAAAGAATAGAAGAGCCGGTTCAGCCAGAAATTAGTATTTTTCCTAATCCTGCTACCAATTTTATCACAATTTCACCATCAGGGATTACGGCCGATTTAAAAATCAATATTTATAATTCTCTTGGCAAATTAGTAAAATTGTGCAGGATGAACAACGTAAACCAAACTTACGATATTCAATTGAACGGCCTGCAAAGAGGAATTTATTTTGTGAAATTATTGGACGGGCACAAGGTTGTGGAGACTAAAAAACTGGTTATACGCAGTTCTGGGTTCTGACCCTATAGCTATTGGATTCAGGGTCTTGGATTGTTCAAGTTGCGTAATGTGTATATTATGAGAAATGCCCAGATTTGTTTATTTTCGTTTAATTTTAATTCAATAAAAAAATAATGCTCCTTAATTATGAAAAAGAACTTATTTATCCTGATTGCCGGCCTCATAGTGTTTGCTCAATGCACCGAAAAAGATGAGCCGAAGCCTGTTACAAATATCGATATCAACCCTAAAAGCCTTGCTGTTATCGAAGCCGATAATGCCTTTGGGCTTAAAATGTTTCAGGAAATAAACGGACTTCCCGATTCCGATACAAACCTATTTGTTTCGCCAACCAGCGTTGGCCTTGCCCTGGCAATGGCATACAATGGCGCACGCAACGAAACCAAAGAAGCCTTCGAGGAATGTATGCAACTTTCAGGGTTTACCACACAGGAAATAAACGAGGTGTACCAAAACCTGATGCAGGGACTTATCGGTGCCGACCCTGATGTTACCTTTACAGTTGCCAACTCAATTTGGTACGAGCAATCTTTCGATGTATTCCCCGATTTTCTGAATACAAACATTCAGTATTACAATGCCGAAGTAAGCCCTCTCGATTTTTCCGATCCCGCTTCGGTCGATGTGATAAACAACTGGGTGGCCACAAACACCAACGATAGAATCACGGAAATTATTGATAATATTAGCCCGACACAATTAATGTTTTTGATAAATGCCATTTATTTTAAGGGCACATGGCAATACGAATTCGATCCGGCAAATACTACCGACATGGCTTTTTACCGCACTCCCACCAATCCTGTCGATGTGCCGACCATGCACATGGAGGCCGATCTCGAAACCTTATCGACAGGTATGTTCCGTGCAGTAAAATTGCCTTACGGAAATGGCAGTTATTCCATGATTATTATGTTGCCAACCGCGCCAACAACAGTCGATGAATTAATTGCCTCGCTCACAATCGAAAACTGGACAGAATGGCAAAGTTCGTTTTCTGTTACCGAAGACATGGAATTATTTCTACCAAAATTCAAATTTGAATATAATATTGATTTAATGCCAATACTTGATGAAATGGGACTGGGAAATGCATTTACGCCAAATGCCGATTTTACCGGCATCAGCAATCTTAGGCCACTTTATATTGGTAAAGTAAAACATAAAACTTTTGTAGATGTAAACGAAGAGGGCACCGAGGCCGCAGCAGTAACTTTAGTTGGTTTTACCTACACCAGCGTAAACCCAAATTTGCTTGCCATCAACAAACCCTTTGTGTTTTCGATTTGTGAGGAAACAACCGGGGCAATTGTTTTTATCGGGAAAGTTGTTATGCCTGAGTATTAATTCTACCAAAAACTATACAGCCTGCGGCATTTTTTATATACTCCCAAAAGTAGTTGACACTTTTTCTCTGTGTAACTCTGTGGGATTTCTCTGTGTTTCTCTGTGGTTAAATTTCATAAGTTTATTAACCACAGAGTAGCATAGAGTTTTTTACAACTTGTCCCGCTTTTCGCAGGAGAGTTTCACAGAGGAGTAAAACTGACATTTCTAAAAAAAAGTGTAAACTGATAAATGTCCAGCCTGTCCGTTTAACCTGGAAAATCAGAAATCAGGAACTAAGGGCTTTGGGGAAAATTTATGTGTAATAATGCAGGTTTATTGCGTAATATTTAGAAATTAATATTTCTTATTGGCGTAATATCTGACATAGCAAGCGCAATATTGGCGTAACATTTGGAATAGTGTACGCGATTATGGCGTAAAATTTGGAATAGGATTTTGGTTTACCTATATTTGCAGAATATTTTCATGTTGATTTATTGCGATATATGAAAAACAGATTCCTGTCAAATACTATACTGAAGAAAAGTTCTTCGCGCTTTGGAAGAATAATAGTGCTTACAGGAGCACGCCAAACCGGGAAAACAACCCTGGCAAGAAAAATATTTCCTGATATTCCTTATATCTCGATTGAAGATCCTGTGATTGTTGACGAGTATAAAAAACTAACAGCCTTACAATGGAGCTCGTTATTTCCACGGGCAATTCTTGATGAAATTCAAAAAGAACCACAATTAGTTGAAAGCATAAAGTCAGTCTACGATCAATTCGATAAAGCACAATACATTTTACTGGGATCTTCACAAATATTACTATTGGAAAAGATTCGGGAATCGTTGGCCGGGCGTTGTCAAATAGTTGAAATGTATCCACTAACTTTACCTGAAATGCTCACCGAAAGTTGGGAGTCCGAAATTCAACCATCTTATTTTCAGAAATTGATTTTAAATAAACCGGTAAGTCTATCCCCATTTTTATTATGCAGTGATCATCCTAAAAAGAAAAAGGCTTTCGACAGCTATTTGAAATTTGGAGCATATCCTGCAATTTCCGATTCCTCAATACCGGATGAAGAAAAAAGGGATTGGCTTAAAAATTATGTAAGAACTTATCTTGAAAGGGATATTAGGGATTTGGCAGAATTGCGTCGTTTAGAACCTTTTACAAAAGTGCAAAAACTAATGGCAATAAATACAGCTCAACTTACAAACTTTTCTAAAATTGCAGTTGAGGCAGGGGTAAGCTCTAAAACAGTTCAACGTTTTCTTGAATATATGACTATTAGTTACCAGACACTTGTATTGCAATCGTGGAGCAGGAATGCTATGAAAAGATTAGTTAAAGCACCAAAAGTTCATTATTTGGATGTAGGGGTTTTAAGAGCTGTATTACAAAAAAGCGATAACTTAAATGGCCATGAATTTGAAAGTGCGATAGTTGC
>JAYENH010000227.1:0-3776 GCA_034721995.1 Bacteroidota bacterium | reverse complement strand
GCAGGAATGCTATGAAAAGATTAGTTAAAGCACCAAAAGTTCATTATTTGGATGTAGGGGTTTTAAGAGCTGTATTACAAAAAAGCGATAACTTAAATGGCCATGAATTTGAAAGTGCGATAGTTGCCGAAATTTTTAAACAAGTAAAAGTTGCTGATGTAGAAGTATCATTTTATCATTTACGAACATCAGACGGACGGGAAGTCGATCTGCTTATTGAAACAGAACATGGATACATATCAATAGAAATAAAAATGAGCGAAAAAGTCCGTTCGGTCGATGCCAGAAACCTAAGAGGCCTCGATGCGATTTTAGACAAGCCTGTACTACATCAATTTGTAATTTCAAACGATTTAAGTATCAGTGATTTGGGAGATGGCATAAGAGCCATTCCCGCAGTTCAGTTTTTAACATAGCGAGTTGCTTGTTAAAAAAAACTTATTATTTACTTCTCTGTCCTCTTCGCGGCCGGTAATTTTGCCTGATGAGTACCAGGGTTGCCCCATAGCCGTATTCTTTAAACGAGGCATCCTGAAATTCAAACGACTTGAAATCTTTTTCGAGTTCGCTGCGGATGTCCTGCTTTAATGTGCCCTGCCCAACTCCATGTACTAAAACCAACTTTTTCTTTCTTTTTTGAATTGCTTCGTCCATGGCCTTTCTGAAACTATTCATCTGGATTTCCATGATTTCGGCATTCGATATTCCAGAATAGTTTTCTATCAATTCCTGAATGTGCAGATCCACTATCATCTCTTCATCTTTATCCGAAAGGTTTAGCTTTTCGTGATGCTTGCCCGGCCCGGGGGCATTTTTTTGGCTCAACGCTGTTTTAATTTCATCTGCCGAAATAGTATTAATTTTTTCTTCAAGAGAATTAAAAACAGTAAAGATTATTGCCACATCGTCGAAGTAATCGTTGGTTTTAAAACTACCCTCTTTATAAAATTTCCTGGCATCAGGTTTCAATGTTTTTTCGACAGGAGTGTGAGGAATATACTGGCCTGGTTTATAAAAGATTAGTTGTATAATAATTCCGCTAAGCTTGTTTAGTTTTTCGCGGGGATATGTTTCGAGCAGGAATTTGGTTTCAGGTTCGAGAATGCCTGCTTCTCTCGAAATTTTCATTCCATCGTAAAAAATTACATAATTGTACAGCAAGGAATATTCCGAATCATTAATCAGGTAGGCATCCAAATTGCTGTTTAAAATATCGGCAGCATCCGAAGGAACAAGGCCAAATAATACAAGCCTGTCGCTATCTTTTACTTCTACAGTTTTAGGAATGGCAAAGGCTTTGGCTTCTTTTTCGGGTACCGGTTTGTTTTCAGCTTTTTCTTTTTCTTCTGATGAAGATATTTTTTCTGATAAGCTCACCTCAGATTCTTCCTGTGCCGGTTCCATAACCAGCAATTCGCTTCGCATGGCCGGGATATCCCAATCATCGTCGGTACGGATTTTCACTAATTCTTTGTCGATAATTTCGACTACACGGCCACCGCCAACTTCGTTAAGGAACTTTACTTTATCGCCTATTTTAATTTCTGACATCTTATTGTGCATTTTAATATCGGGCAAAGTTAGCTATTTTTGCCGCCCTTTATTTTGAAAAGAAAATTGTGAGAGACCCGCGCCAAATCCAAATTGAAGACTATACATATAGTTTGCCCGACAGCAGGATAGCAAAATATCCGCTTGCCCAACGCGACAGATCAAAATTATTGCTTTACAGGCAGGGAACAATTTCGGAAAAGGGTTTTTTCCAATTGCCCGATTTATTGAACGAAAACGACCTGCTGATTTTCAATAATACAAAAGTGATCCGGGCGCGTTTACTTTTTCAGAAAGCAAGTGGTGCACAGATCGAAATTTTTTGCCTCGAACCGCTTTTTCCGCATGATTATGTACTTGCTTTTGAAAGCAATAAAACATGCACCTGGAAATGCCTGATTGGAAATGCAAAAAAGTGGAAAGAGGGGGAGTTGCACAAACATCTGCAAAAAGGCAGCGATGAAATAATCCTTTCTGCAAAAAAAATAAAAGCCCTGCCCGATGCTTTTGAAGTAGAATTTTCGTGGGATAATCAGGATTATAGCTTTGGGGAAATTTTAGAAATGACAGGCATCCTGCCAATTCCTCCATACTTAGACCGAAACACCGAAAAAAACGATTACAAAACCTACCAGACTGTGTATTCTCAAATAAAGGGATCGGTTGCCGCCCCCACTGCCGGTTTGCATTTTAGCGAAAAAGTAATCGGGCAATTAGAATCAAAAAAAATCAATATTGATGAAATTACACTGCATGTTGGAGCTGGGACATTTAAACCCGTTAGTAGCGAAAAAATTGGGGAACACAACATGCACAGCGAGCAGTTTTTTGTTACTGCGCAAAACATCAAGAATATTTTAAACCGAAAAGGTCGGCTAATTGCAGTAGGCACAACATCGGTGCGCACCATCGAAAGCCTTTACTGGATGGGGCATCGTATTCATAATAATAAAATATTTGCAAATAATAATTTCCATATTAGCCAATGGGAAGCATATAGCAGCGAGGCAAAAATTTCGGCCCGCGATGCACTTGAATCTTTGCTTGCTTTTATGCTGAAAAATAATTTGGGACAAATTGAAGCAAGCACTCAAATTATGATTACCCCGTTTTATAAATTTCAATTAGTTGAAGGATTAATTACAAATTTCCACTTACCAAAAAGCACACTTCTCTTGTTAATTGCCTCGCTTGTTGGAAAAGATTGGAAAAAGATTTATGATTTTGCCATAAAAAACGATTTCCGCTTTTTAAGTTATGGCGACAGTTCTTTATTGTTGCCGTAGAGATAAGGTATGCCTTATTTAAGCATTTTTAAAATTGGGATATTTGTGTTTTTGATAGTATTTTCGCAATCGAAAATCAAGAATAAAAAAAACGGTGCATGAACAAGATAAATGTAATAGTAGTTGACGACCATCCAATTGTTAGTGAAGGTATTGAAGCACTTATCGAATACACCGAAGACATTAGGGTTGTTTCAAAAGTACGCGATTTGGCTCAATTGTCTCTTGCACTCAGGAAATTCCATGTTCGCATAGTACTTGTAAATTTATATCAGGCAAACGAATCGGATATAGAAACCATATTATCAATAAAAAACAAACATTCCGAAGTTAAAATTCTAATCCTTTCGATGAGCAACGAAGAGGATTTTATACTGAAAACTTTAAAGGCCGGAGCTAAGGGCTACTTATCGAAAGATACATACCGCAACCAACTTATCGAAGCCATTTATACTTTACAAAATGGCTTCGAGTATTACAGCAAATCAATTTCGACTGTAATTTTACGTAGTTATATTAATAATAACGGGCATAAAGTAAAACAAGAACTCGATCTGAAATGCCTTACAAACCGCGAGCGCGAGGTATTAAAACTTTTTGCCGATGGCTTTGGAAATCCGAATATAGCCGACGAATTATTCATAAGTGTACGCACTGTTGAAACACACAAAACCAACATCATGCAAAAGTTGCGATTAAAAACTACGGTCGACCTCGTTAAATTTGCTATCCGTAATAATATTATTGAGGTATAAACCAGTTGCTACTTTCTGTGTTTGAGCAACATGAAAATTTTCAACCTGCATGATTAAGAAACATATCCTTTACTTCTATGAAAACCGTTGTAATATCCCAATTCGTTTATAAACTATCGATATTTACCTGAGAGCAGTAAGTTTCAATAACTCCTTAAAATCATGAGATGTATTTACATTGAAA
>JAYENH010000226.1:0-3957 GCA_034721995.1 Bacteroidota bacterium | reverse complement strand
CGATAACACCGACAGGAACCGTACATCGCCATTTGCTTTTACAGGAAACCGTTTCGAGTTTCGTGCTGTGGGTTCGAGTGCCAACCCATCGTCTCCAATGATTGCCCTTAACACGGCTGTGGCAAATCAATTACGCGAGTTCAAAAAGGATGTTGCTGCCCTAACCGACAAAAAAGTAAAACGCGACGAAGCCATTTTTCAAATCCTGAGAAAATATATTGTGGAATCGAAGAGGATACGTTTCGAGGGAAATGGCTATGGTAAGGAATGGATCGAGGAGGCTGCACGACGCAAACTGAGCAATATTTCGGAAGTGCCCGCTGCCCTAACGGCTTTCTTAGATGAAAAATCGGTAAAACTATTCGCCGATAATAATGTGCTCTCGAAGCGTGAATTGGAAGCCCGTCAGGAAATCAGGCTCGAAAATTATATAAAAAACATACAAATTGAATCGCGTGTGCTGGGCGACCTTGCCATTAACCATATTATTCCTACAGCTATTAATTATCAGAATAAATTGATTGAAAATGTAAAAGGTTTGAAAGATTTGTTTGGGGCGGCCGATTACGACGAAATGGCAACACCGCATTTGCAAAGCATTAAAAAAATCTCGCGCCACATCAGCTACATCCGAAAGTTGGTTGTTGACATGGTGAAAGCCCGAAAAGACCTCAACAATTGCAAAAGTACTTTTGAGCAGGCACAGGGTTATGCACGCAATGTAAAACCATTTCTTGAAAGCATAAGATACCATATCGACAAATTAGAACTGATTGTGGACGATGAAATCTGGACTTTGCCAAAATACCGCGAACTGTTGTTTACGAGGTAAGTAAACCACAACAACAACAAAAGTCTTTGAGACTTTTGTTGTTTACTATACGCAGCAGCAACACAGCTTCAAAACTCCTTTGCACCGCTATCGTTTAATACAAAACAAGGAATATTTAGATTATCACATTCTTGTTGCCACTTATCGGTTTGCCAAAAAGGATTGCTGCCATCAATCAACATTTCATCGAAATCGAATAAGGCCAGAAGCTCTTTTATTCTTATCGAAGCATTATTTCGTAACAAAACATAATCGACAAGCAATTTTTCAGTGCTGGTTTTATTTCTATAATAATCATCAGAAACAATAGCTATTTGTATTGAATCAATTTCAATAAAACCCTGCCTTACAAAAATGTTCATATTGTCAATTTTGTCTTTTGTCAGATTGTCAATATTGATAAAAACCGGACTATCAATCATTTCCGAGCTTATAAAGCGATCAAAATAAAAAGCTTTCGATTCTGATGAATTGTACATGGAGGAATCGCAAAACATATAAGCACAGTTTCCCTTTCGTACATAAACAGCTGTTGACTTTGAAAGGTTAAAAACTGTGTTCCGCAATGTAGTAACAGTTTTATATTGATGATAAACACTAAAACCAAGAATGATTGTTACCATTGATAAAGAAGCAAGAAAATACTTATTGTTTTTCCTGATAAAATATAAGCTGATAAAAATAATTACTACATACCACAAAATTAAAACATATTGGCTCATGTAAATTCCTGTGCTTGATGAGCCTGGGATTTCCTGAATATAAACGAGACAATTCAGTAAAAAACCAACTCCATTTTGTAAGACAAAAGCAAATATTGTAGCCAGCCAACCGAAGAAAGAAAAAATAAACATACCAACCGCTACAACAATAATCAAAAATGCAGAGGGGATTACCAGTAGGTTTGTGAGTAAAAAATAGTTTGGGAACTGCCCGAAATAGAAAATACTTAAAGGGGCTAAGGCTAACTGTGCCGAAAAGGAAGCAACAACTAAAGCCCATGCTTTATCGACAAGCCAATATCTCGATTTAAGTAGTGGATATAATTTGGGGTGAAAAAATAATATACCTGTAAGTGCAAGATACGAATACTGAAACCCAAGATTGAAAAGCAGGAGGGGATAAAAAAACAAAACTACCAAAGCTGTTGTAGCCACAATATTAAATATGCTTATGTCCTGCCTGAACGAAATACCAATCTGAATTAGAGTAAACATAATGGCAGCACGTGTTACCGAAGGCGACAAACCAGTAATTAAAGCATAAAACCAAAGCACAGCAATAATAATAAATGCCTTTGCAATTTTGGATTTTTTTCTTTTGTCTAAAAACCTTAGAATAAAATTCAGGATTAATTGTATAATACCAACGTGCAAACCCGACACGGCCAAAATGTGCATTGCCCCGCTATCGGAAAAAGCTTTTCGGGTTGGCTCGTTTAATTCTTCTTTATAACCAAGAGTAAGTGCCGAAACTATTGCCAATTCCTGTCCGCTTAGGCCATGTTTTTTATAGTTTGCCAAAAGTTTTTGACGTATCAGCAGGGCAAAACGGATCAACCTGTATCCCTCAAAACCTTGTATTTTTTGCCAATTTCCGTTGCCCACAAAAGCCGAACGCTTAATACCTTTATTTTTCATGTATCCTGCATAATCAAACTCGGAGGGATTTCCCCGTAATTTAATTTCCTGCAAACCGGTACTAAAAATTATTCTATCGCCATAATGGAGTTTTTTACTTCCGGCATCAACTGGAATATACAGCATCACCTTTTCGCAAACAGGAACAAGCTTTTGGTTTTTGCGATATGCCTCAATGTCGACAACAATTTTATAACTATTCCTCCCTCGTACAGGTTCTTCGCTGATTGCGGCGATATATGTTTTCTCTTTTTCTTCCACTTTATCGGAGAAAGCATAATTCAATTTCATTGATGTAAGCAAGAATCCAACAGCAAACCAGGCTATAAGAATAACTATTCCCGGTATCCATCGAAAAGAAAAATCAGTAATAAATTTACCTGCCATTATTAAAGCCAAAATTGTAGTAATCAAAAGAATTAAGACAGGAGGAATTAAACTTTCGGAAGTATCAATGGCATCAGCAAAAATTATCCCTAACATGAAAGGGAACAATATCCGAAGTATGGGATTTTGCCGAATATTTTCGGTCGATGCCATGCAATTGTTTTATTGATTGAAACTTATCCATCAAAAGTAATATTTTTTTTTAATATCTTATTTCTGATATTCCCCGTAAAAAAGCGGGGCAGGCTGTGTATTTTTTGGCAGAAAAAATATAAGGGACAAAAAATGCCAAATAATCAATAGCAAATAATAAAATACCTCACTCACTTTTCAATATTGAAATAAGAGCTTTCAAACTTATAAGCCTGGTTATGCAAGCAAGTAAAAACGAAATAAGGCCAACTATTGCTAAACTAATAATCCAGTTATAAGACAATAATTTAGAATAATGTGCAATGAAAAATACAGCCGTCCCAAACACTATTAGTTTCAGGATAAGGAAATAATTTACTTTTATATTGAATTCGTATTTGGCTATGAGAATCTGTGCAGTTGCAGCATATATTTGGGTAGTAAGTGTGGCTATAGCCATTCCCATTGCATCGTATATTGGAATTAAAACAAGATTTAAACTAACATTTAAAACTACACCTACAGCGGCCATAATATTAAGCTTTCGAAGGCTTCCGTTGGCAGTTAGCAGGCTGCCGAAAATATAAGTATTGCCAATGCCTATAAAACTAAACATCAGCAAGGCAAATATAATTGCAGTGTTTTTATGAACTTCGTGATAAAGCAAATGCATAATTTCATTTCGGTAGCATAACGAAACTATAGATAGGATTATAGATGGAACAATAAGCATAAGCGACGAAAGTCTAAGGAGTTGGGTTACTTGCTGTTTCTCTTTTATCATTCGCGAAAACATGGGCAGCAAAAGTCCGGCAAACAGAAACCCGAACATCGAAACTGCTTCCAATAAACGGTTGCCCTGTGCGTAAATTCCTGCCTGTTCGCTTCCATTGGGGAGTATGCGTTCGAGAATTACCAGCCCGCTCCTTGTATTTTTTATGTCGATGTACAACTGGAGCGGGCTGG
>JAYENH010000225.1:0-3984 GCA_034721995.1 Bacteroidota bacterium | reverse complement strand
CCAAGGCAGAAGAACAGCAGAAAGTTAAACTTTGGTTGGAAAATAATCCTGAGAATAAAATTACTTTCGAGACTCTAAAACAAATCTATTCCTCATCAGGAAAAGAAACGATTATAAATAAAAAAACCGAACTTGCCTTTGCAAAAGTTGCAGAGGAATTGGAGTTGCCAATATCAGGAAAGAACAAAGACAATAAAGTTTTCCTTAACTCATGGACATTCAGGGCTGCCGCAATTTTTATTTTGTTGCTTGCAATTTCCTGGCTTTTTACTTTGCGTGATAAGCCTGTTGTAATCTCGAATTTTACGGAAAATGTTTTATGGGACACACTACCTGATGGAACGGTGGTTTGCCTGAATGAAAACTCAGAACTTGTTTTGGATATTGATTTTAATATAAAATCAAGAATAACAGAAATGAAAGGCGAAGTGTTTTTCAATGTTGTACAAGACAAAACAAAGCCTTTTATTGTTAGCCATATTGATACAAAAGTGAAAGTTACAGGAACTTCATTCAATATTCGCTGCTCAGAAAACGATTCGGTAACCGAAGTTTTTGTTGAATCGGGAAATGTGCAATTCTATAATTCAGAAAAAATAATTTACAAAAACAGCTTTAAATTAGATTTGATGCAAGGCGAAATAGCCAGTTATAAAAACAACGAGGTAACAAAACATTCGATAAGTGATCCTAATTATCTTGCATGGAAAACCGGCATTTTAATATTTAAACGAACAGCTTTGTCCGATGTGGTGCATAGTTTGGAGAAGCACTTCGGAATTAAAATCGACAATTCGTTGCCCAATCCCGACAGGTTTTTAATTAGTGCAAAGTTTGAAAAAAAACCTGTCAACGATATAATTGAGAGACTTAACAAAAAGTTAGAAAAAGAACATAAATTTGATGAAGCGGTTCTGGAAATTCAGTAGGCAGTTCACAGGCTTCAATCGGAAGTCCACAGTGGGCAATCGGTTATACACTTAAATCTAATGTCTAAATACTAAAAATATCATGAAAAAAACATTATTATTAATATTGATGATTACTGCATCGTTGGCAATGCAGGCACAGGAGAAAAGTCTTGGGGCACAGTTTCATTATGCAAAGTTTCTGTCGCCTGGCGATGGCCCTTATCTCGAAACATATTTAACTGTAATGGGTAATTCTGCCGTATTCAAAAAAAACGAAAACGGAAAGATGCAGGCCTCTGTTTCTGTTACCTTTATGTTTAAACAAGAAGGCGAGCTAATTGATTTTCGAAAGTTTAACCTTCTATCGCCCGAGCTGTTGTCCGATAGTTCGTTCAGGCCAAATTTTATTGATGTGCAACGCATTCCTTTGCCCAAAGGCTTGTATGAATTCGAGCTGATTTTAAAAGACAAACACACCGATGTAAAACCTTTTACGATTAGCAACGATTTGGATTTGGATTTTATGGAGGACAGCATTGAATTTTCGGGCATCCAATTAATCGAAAAGTATTACCCAACAGAAAAGGAAAATATCCTATCGAAAAACGGTTTCGACATGTTACCTTATGTGTCGAATTTTTACCCCGAAAATGCCGGCGAAATTATTTTTTATACCGAAATGTACAATACAAACCGGCAATTAGGTACAGCCGAACCATTTCTTCTTAAATATTATATCGAATCGTTCGAGACAACAAAAATAATGCACGAGTTTACTGCTTTTAAAAGAGAAAAGGCAAAAGACGTAATTATACTGCTCGGAAAATTTAATATTAAGGAATTGCCATCGGGCAACTATAATTTGGTTTTCGAAATACGAAATAGCAAAAACGAAATGATAAAGAACAAGCATTTCTTTTTTCAGCGCAGTAACCCTAAAGTACTGTTTGCCATGAATGACCTGGCTGCAATTGATGTTCAAAGTACATTTGCCTCGTCGATAAACAACATTGATACTTTAGCCGATTACGTAAAAAGCCTTTATCCAATTTCAAATATAAACGAAAGACGATTTGCAAACAATATACTTAAATATCCTGAATTAGAAAAGATGCAACAGTATTTTGTAAATTTCTGGTCGGTGCGCAATCAGGTATTTCCCGAAAAGGAATGGGAGAAATATAAAAAACGCGTAAAGATGGTAAACCTGGCTTATACAACACAAATTGATAAAGGGTTCGAAACAGACCGAGGAAGGATTTTCCTGCAATATGGAACACCAAATTCAATACATGAAGAGAAATACTGTTCTAACTGTTACCCCTTTGAAATATGGCAATATTATGAATTGAACGGTCAAATGAACCGAAAAATATTGTTTTATAATCGGCAGGTTGTTGGCGATGACTATCGTTTACTTCACTCCAATATTAAAGGCGAATTCTATAATAATAAATGGCTGCAAGCATTGCACCACGAAGAAGAAGCAAGCAGGCAAATAGGGAATACTTATAATGAAAGTGATAATGACATACAAATTTCCAGCAGTTTTGGTTGCCAGCCAAAAGCAATATGGGATAATCCATAGTGAAATTGTATTATAGATTGAAAAAGATATATTTTAAGATTGAATAACAATCAAACTAATTCAATCTGCATCAATCAATATATTACTTTTACAGGCAAAATAATTTCAGCAATTTTCCATGAGTGCAATTATATTTTATCTGGTTTATTCAATTGTATGGGTCATCACATGGTTGCCAATGCGGCTGCTCTATGGATTGTCAGATTTTATTTTTTTTCTGATATATTATATTGTAGGTTACCGAAAAGAAGTAGTGCTTGAAAACCTGAGAAATTCATTTCCCGAAAAATCGGAGGAAAAATTAAAAATCATCAGGAAAAAATTTTACCGGCATTTTGCCGATATAATAATTGAAATTGGGGCACAGGTTCATTTTTCGGAAAAAGAAATAATTAAGCGGTGCAAATTGAAAAACCCCGAAGTGCTTAACAAACTCTACAATCAGAATAAAAGTGTAACAGCCATTTTTGGGCATTTTGGAAATTGGGAATGGGAAAGTGGTATGGCTTTGCAAACTAAGTATAACTGCCTTGCAATATATAAACCATTGAGCAACCTGCATTTCGATAAACTAATGGCAAACCTGCGTCAAAAATTTGGTGTCGAAGTTGTACCCATGAGCAAAATTTATCGAAAACTTTCGGAAGCCAAAAATGCAAACCGGCAAACCTTAACATATTTTATTGCTGATCAATCGCCAATGCGCAGGGACATAAAACTTTGGATCGATTTTATGAACCAAAAAACAGGGGTTTTTCTTGGTGCCGATAAGATTTCGAAAAAACTGAACAATGCCATAGTTTATTTCAAAATGCAAAAAATAAAGCGCGGATATTATGAAGTTGAAGCAATTACACTTTTTGATGATTTGAAAAATGTAAGCGAAAATGAAATCACTATCAGGCACATGGCCATTCTCGAAGAAATGATAAAAGAGCAACCGGAGCATTGGTTGTGGTCGCACAAGCGCTGGAAGCACCAACCGGACAAATAATAATAATTAGCCCTTACAAGAAAATAACCCAAATACTGCTTTCCTCGAGCTTTTGAAACAGTTATTTTGCTTTAGGCGAGTCTCCTGACATTCAATTTAAGCAAGCTTGTTCTTTAGGTTTTCTTATCAGAAATTTAAAAAAAACAGTTTTCGTGCAAGCACTATCAGTTTCCAATTTCTATTTTATCAATCGTAAATTAATTATTAGAATTTTCAATCCCCATTTTTTTGCTTTCTTTGCATTAGAAACAGGAATCTCATGAAATCAATTTTAGAACCTATTAACAGAGAATTACTCAAGTCGGAACTTGCACAAGACATATTTGTGCGGAAAACGAACTATTCTGCAAACGAGATATATTGTTTTACTCATCACGATTCGCCAAATTTGATGAAAGAAGTTGGGCGATTACGTGAAATTAGTTTCAGGGCTGCCGGTGGTGGTACAGGAAAAGAAATTGATGTTGATTTTTACGACACAAAAGACAATC
>JAYENH010000224.1:0-4004 GCA_034721995.1 Bacteroidota bacterium | reverse complement strand
GGCGATAAAGAAAAATGCCTCGAAGCAGGAGCCAACGATTATCTTACAAAACCTGTGGACGTTGATAAATTGCTATCAATAATGCGGGTTTGGCTCTATAAATGATTATTGATTATTGATTATTGATTATTGAAATTGAAAATTAGAAACTTAGGACTGAAGACTATAGGCTGAGGACTGAGGACCGGAAAGAATGACAGAAAAAGCAAAAATACTAATTGTTGACGACAGGATAGAAAACCTGATTGCACTTGAGAAGTTGCTTAGAATTTTTGATGTAGAATTTGTAAGAGCTTTGTCGGGCAACGATGCACTGACCAAAACATTAGACAATGATTTTGCACTGGCTATTATAGATGTGCAAATGCCCGAAATGGATGGCTACGAAACCGTTACTTACCTTCGCGACGACGAAGCCACACGCTACCTTCCGGTAATATTTGTTTCGGCAATTTTTAAAGATGATTTTTATGTTGTGAAAGGAATAGAAACAGGAGCTGTCGATTTTATCGCAAAACCCATTGTCCCTGTAATACTTCAGGGAAAGGTGCAGGTTTTTTTAGATCTGTACAACCAGCGTAAGAAAGTAGAATTAATAAATAAAGAATTAACAATATCGAAAGAAAAAGCCGAAGCCGCAACAATTGCAAAATCCTTGTTCCTGGCAAACATGTCGCACGAAATACGTACACCAATGAACGGGATAATTGGAATGACCGATATTTTATGTACCACACATTTAAATAACGAACAACGCGAATATCTCGAAATAATAAAATTATCAGGGTCGAACCTTTTAACCATAATTAATGATATACTTGATTTCTCTAAAATTGAATCGGGACAAATCAATCTCGAAGAAATTGACTTTTCACTTTTTCAGGAAATAAAAAATGTAAAAAACATCCTGGCAATAAAAGTTGATGAAAACAGCTTATACCTAAAATCGACTATTTCCAAAGTTATTCCAAAAATACTTAAAGGCGATCCCACACGACTAAAACAGATTTTAATAAATCTCGTTAACAATGCAGTAAAATTCACAAAAGAAGGAGGGGTTTCTATTAAAATTGAAATTTGTGGAAAAACCAAGGACAAAGTATGCCTTAAATTTCGTGTTATCGACACGGGTATTGGGATTGCAAAAAACAAGATCAATGTTCTCTTCCAGGCATTTTCGCAGGCCGATGCAACTATCTCGCGACGATATGGAGGCACCGGACTTGGCCTTGCAATATCGAAACAACTGGTAGAGCTTATGGGAGGCGAGATTGGCGTAAATAGTACCGAAGATAAAGGTACCGAATTTTGGTTTAAGCTAAGTTTTCTATATGATGAAAACAAAAACAACAAAAACTATTTGTCTGATAACGACGAATCGGAATTAATTCATAAGAAACTCAATATTTTGCTTGCCGAGGATAATATAGTAAACCAAAGAGTGGCTGTTTTCAATCTGAAACGCCTGGGTCATACTGTTGATATTGTCTGCAATGGCGAAGAAGCAATTGCGAGTTTTACTAATAAAAAGTATGACCTCATACTTATGGATGTTCAAATGCCAAAAGTTGACGGTCTACAGGCTACCAAAGAAATCCGAAGGTTAGAAAGCTTACAACATACCGATATGTCACATATTCGCATAGTGGCCATGACTGCCAACGCCTTGAAGGGCGACAAAGAAAAATATATTGATTATGGAATGGATGATTATATCGCCAAACCATTTCGCCCCGATGAATTAAAGAAAGTAATTCAGCGTAATATTAAGATTGTTGATAGTTAGTTTTCTGTGCCTGAATTATGATGATGTTTAAAGCATTGTCCACTATTCCGTTTTCAAAACAGATTTATTGACACATTGAAAAATGGCTTATATTTGACAAATGGACAATTCAACATTCATATTAAATCAGATAAAGAGCATAGTGAAAAAAAATGCTCCGTCTGCGAAGGTGTATCTTTATGGTTCTCGTGTTCGTGGAACATCACATGAAGATTCAGATTGGGATATTCTCATTCTTCTAACAAGGGAGAAAATTACTAATGATGTTGAAGAAAAAATAACAGATCCCTTATATGATTTAGAATTTGAAGTAGGCGAAGTTATTAGTCCTATGATTTATACAGAAAAAGAATGGAGTGCTAAATATAGCGTAACGCCTTTTTATCATAATGTAATGAAAGAGCGACGATTATTATAACAAAGATATTGTTTTGCAACTATTTCCTGTTTCTCAAATGTTTATAAAGCAAATCGAACTTTTAATCATAGAAGATTAAAAAATATTTTCGGATAACAAAAGATAAGCTTATTGATAGTTAATTTGAAATCAACTATCATTTATTTTTGATAGTTGAATGTATATTGAAAGTTAAAATCATGTTCTTATCTGGCATAAAACTGTATTTTGTCCAGAAATAAATTGTTTCACCATCAATTCTAACTTTTTTATCAGGCGAATACGAAAAACCGGTAACCTCAATGCCGGGAGGAACTATTAGCTGATAGTTGGCTTTTTCGAAAGCTTTTCCCCAAGCACGGGTGGTAAGTAAAATGTATTCGGCCCGGTTGCCCAACAGCTTTTGCCTGTACGAAATTTGAAGTCGTGTCTCGACAAGGCTGTCGGCCATGAAATTAAAATATAATCCTCTGTCGGATATTTTGAATGCTTCAATTTTTTCCTCTCTGCTTAAATCAAAAATTAAGACAGAATCCACTTCGCCATAAATGCTGTCGGTGGGGAAAGGGTAAAACAGTAGTTTTTTTGAGCTGTCGGTCGATTTCAGGAAGTATTCCCCGCTCACATAAAACCAGCCTTCTTCGATTTTAAAGCTGATGGATTCTTTATAGAAATTCAAATCCTGGGCAAAAGCCGGCGTTAGAATAATAAACGAAAAAAAGATAAGAATTGACCTGAGCATAAAATTGGCAGTTAGCTTTATTGTTTCAATATTTTTCCTGATTGACATATTTTTCCTTCTACCGACAATTGATATAAATATATGCCATTGGGAATATCGCTTTCGGGTTGCCAGGTAATTTTTTCTGATTTATTTTGAATAGGAAACCCGATTATCTTTTTACCTTGCAGTGTGTGTATTTCGAGAGAAGCATTTTTAATTTCAGTTGAAGGGATATCAATATAAAAGCTTATTTCAGATGAAAATGGGTTAGGAAAAGAAAAAACAGATATGTTTTGTTTTTGAAATTCAGATTCTTCAATATCACTTGTTGTAAAGTAAAAATCTCTTGAAGTGATTTCTTCAGGATTTATGATGTAAACAAATGGGCCATTTGTGTTATGAGCCCAATTTACATTTGGTGAGGGATTAGTACAAAATACAGTTTCGGGACATTCATATCTTCTTGCCTGCACTGTGTCCTGAAAATATCCATCTTCATCTACAGTTGCCATTAAGGTTACTCCCATGAATTCGGAATACCATTTCAGGTTGCCGGCACATGCAGGATCGCCATTTACAAAAACCCTTCCTTTTAAAGTACCTAAAGTACCGTTCAAATCGTTTGGTGTGCCAATAGTAGGAGTATTATCCAAACATAAAGTAGAATAATTACCATAAGAAATATAAGCAATAGATTGCCCTTCATTAAGTTCAGGAATGATGGCATTTGGGGAATTAAAACTGATTTGTACGATACTGGCATAAGGATCTCCAAATGAAAAGGAGTGTATCCTTACTACATCTCCGTTTTTATCGATGAAAAGAGGACTGCTTAAATTTTGATTTGTAATAACAGCGATACTATCGAAATTTGGGTACGAACCTCCAGGTAACAAAGAGTAGCTTGTTAAAGTGGCAATTCCCGCCGAACTCTCAATGAATATACTGTCGAGAACTTCTAAATCCCAGATATTAATACCCAACTCAATAACCCAGTTACCGGTACTATCGAAATACAATTCCGAAAGATGGGCTTTGGGTTCAACAATATTGGCTGATAAAGTGGATGCAATCATTATTGCCAAGAAGAGGTTAAT
>JAYENH010000223.1:0-4029 GCA_034721995.1 Bacteroidota bacterium | reverse complement strand
AAAGCTTAAAATAATTCTTATCGGAACAGGAAATGTTGCCCACCATCTGGGGCCGGCTTTGCAAAATGCAGGGCATGAAATTTTCCAACTTATTGGCCGTAACAAAGAAAGAACACGCGAGCTTGCCGAAAAATTAAATGTCGATCTACAAATAACACAATAGAACACGGATGACACTGATTTGACAGATTTTCACAGATTGTGTTTTCCGCGATTATCCGTTTAATCCGTGTCATCTGTGTTCCAATAAAAATATTTCCCTTACTTTTGATTTTTAATTTTGTATGGACGAAAAGCTTAAAATAATTCTTATCGGAACAGGAAATGTTGCCCACCATCTGGGGCCGGCTTTGCAAAATACAGGGCATGACATTATCCAACTTATTGGCCGTAACAAAGAAAGAACACGCGAGCTTGCCGAAAAATTAAATGTCGATTTTATCACCGATTTCAAAAATCTTAAAAAAAATACCGACCTGATTATTCTATCTGTAAGCGATAATGCCATTCATGACATAATTAAAAAAAGCGAATTTGGCAATGCCCTGGTAGTACATACTTCCGGTAGCGTTTCGATGGAGGTGTTAAATTCCCTGCCCAATTACGGGGTTTTTTATCCGCTCCAAACATTCTCGAAACAGAGAGCTTTGGATTTTTCGGAAATACCAATTTTTATTGAAGCCAATTCTGAAAAAAATATTATTCTTCTGAAAAAATTAGCACTCCAACTCACGCCTAAAGTTGAAATTGCCAATTCTGAAAAAAGAAAACTGCTGCATCTCGCTGCCGTGTTTGCATGTAATTTTAGTAATCACATGTATGCCATTGCCGAATACTTATTAGAAAAAAACGGTTTCAAATTTGAATATCTCGAGGCCCTGATAATGGAAACTGCCCGTAAGTCGCTGGAATATAAACCACAAAATGCACAAACCGGCCCGGCTTTGCGAAACGATAAAAATACAATAGACAAACATTTAGCTTTACTTTCGGAAGAAGCCGATTTTCAAAAAATATATAGTTTTGTAAGTAAAAGCATCCTGGATTTTAGCAAAGAAGCAAATTGTAATAATTTACCTGAAATTCAGGAATAACAACAAAAATTAATGGGACATTTTAAAACAATATTGAAAAACGTAAAAGCATTTGTATTCGATGTGGATGGTGTATTTTCCAACAACAACGTGTACCTTCACCCATCGGGCGACATGATGCGCAGCATGAACGTAAAAGATGGTTTCGCAATTCAGCAGGCACTGAAGTACGAATTTCCTGTTGCGATAATTACAGGAGGTTGGTCCGAGTCGGTTAAAATTCGTTTTAATAGGCTGGGGGTTACCGATGTGTATCTGAAATCGAAAGATAAGCTCGACGACATGACTGATTTTATTTATAAATACCAACTCGGTTTTGAAAGTATTTTATACATGGGCGACGACCTGCCCGATTATGATGCCATGAAAAAAGTCGGTATCGCTTGTTGTCCAGCAGATGCAGCCGAAGAGATAAAGGCTGTCTCGCATTATATTTCCGATCGTCCTGCCGGCGAAGGTTGTGTGCGCGACGTGGTCGAACAGGTACTCCGCGCACAGGGCAAATGGCCCAATCACTTAGAAAACGAACAGTTAACACCTTCTGGCTAATGGCTTTTTTAAAACTCATACGGTTCCCTAACCTGCTGATAATAGCACTGGTACAATACCTGATACGTTTTGCTATTATGTCGCCGGTTTTGCAACAGAATGGCTATGAGCTTCAAATGGGAAATTTTGAGTTTGTCCTGCTTGTTGTATCAACATGCCTTTTTGCCGCTGCCGGATACATAATAAACAACTATTTCGACAGGCGCAGCGATATGATCAGCAAACCTGACGATGTTGTGGTAGGAACAAAAATAAACAGACGGCTCGCCATTGTCCTGCATTTTGTGTTCAACGGTATTGGAGTTGTAATGGGCTTATATCTTTGCTATCGTATTGGCATTTATAAAATTGGGCTTGTGTTTGTTGTTGTGCCGACCCTTTTATGGTATTATTCAACCTGGTTAAAAAACAAAGTGTTGATTGGGAATATCCTTGTGGCCGGTTTCGTTGCTTTGATCCCACTCTTAGTCCCGCTTTTTGAAATCCCACTGCTCGAAAACGAATATCGGGAAGGCCTACGCGAAATAGTATTTAGTTTCAGTACTCTTTTCAAAGGGGTTTTTTTGTTTTCGGTATTTGCATTTTTAATGTCGCTGATGTTTGAAATACTGAAAGACATTGCCGATTTCGAGGGCGACAAGGAGTGCAACCGCAACACACTTGCAATAAGCCTCGGTATTACAAAAACAAGAAATGTTTTAGCCACTTTAATTATTGTTACCTTGTCGATATCTACCCTAATTTTAATTATTCATTTTCATAACCTGATTACCATTCTCTATTATGTAATTTTTATTGTGCCCCCCTTTACTGTTTTTATCCTGAAATTAATGAATGCAAAAAAAAGCGGGGACTATAGAAAAATGCAGATATTCCCAAAAATGATAATGATGGCGGGAATCCTTTACACCTTTATAGCGTATTATTTTATCACACAATCGTAGTTAAATGTTTTTTGATAATTTAAAAAAATACAACAAGATAATCCTGGCAAGTCAATCGCCACGACGGCAAAATCTTTTCAAAGAATTGGGTATCGAATTCGAGATAAAAGTAAAAGACGGCATTGAGGAAATTTATAACGATGATTTGAAAGAAGAAGAAATAGCCCTGTACCTTGCCAAACTAAAAAGTATTCCTTATGTCGACGAAATTGAAAACGGAAATCTTGTAATTACTGCCGACACCATTGTTTTGTTGAAAGGTAAGGTAATAGGAAAACCAGAAGATGCCGCAGATGCAAAACATATTGTTGGACGTTTGTCGGGCAATATGCACAGGGTAATTACCGGTGTTTGCTTATCAGAAAAAGAAAAGCAAATTTGTTTTCATGCCTACACCGATGTGTATTTTAAAAAGCTGAGCAAGGAAGAAATTGATTTTTACATTGATAATTACAAGCCTTTCGATAAAGCCGGGGCTTACGGGATACAGGAATGGATCGGCTACATTGGAATAGAAAAAATAGAAGGTTCGTATTTCAATGTTATGGGATTGCCAATACAGCGCTTGTACGAGGAATTGCGACTACTATAAAATCAAGAATGATATTCACCCCGTGAAATAAAAGAGGCCTAATTACTTATAATAATTTTCTCAGAATAGATATTATCATCACTTGTAATTTTAATTATATATACTCCTTTTGCAAAATCTTTCAAATCAATAACTGTTTTGCTTGAATTTGTTTTGCTTGAATATATAAGCATTCCGGCAATATTATATAGTGTTAATTCGTGCATGTTTTCTGCTTCTACAATTAGATGTTTATTAGCTGGGTTGGGATAAATCTTTATTTCATTAGAATTGATTTTATTTACAGTCGTAATACCTAACACGCTTCCACCTTCAACATTAGGCTCTAATGTGCTAATGGTATTATTCCCTGCATCTTCAACACTTATATTTCCATCTAACTGAATGTAATTGTTGTGATTGTTATTTCTGATAACAAAATACAAATCATCATTGGGCATTTCTATTGTGTCTGAAAAATTATTTTGAGTTGAAAAATTCATGGCATCAAAATTCCCGCCTGTCAAATACTGTATTGCATTATATTGATCTACCTGAAAAACCGAAAACTCAGGGCTTGTGTTTCTATATTGCCTTATTTGATTGGCATACCAAAAAGTACTACTTAAATCATTCGACATACTTTTTCCAACAATCAGTTCTTTTGCTGATGATAAGTCGATTACCAATTTATTTCCTGCTGTTCCCTGAAATATGCTATCGTTGTTTGAATAACTTGGGTATTCTATATTTAGATTGTAAAATGTAAATGTCGAAGAATAGTTTTGGCCATCTTGAACCTCCTGGTTATTTGATACCCCTGATACAGAATTTCCTGTAGGTGTTTCCTGGCCTTCGGCAAATACTTTGG